>JAQGOV010000224.1 GCA_028293425.1 Verrucomicrobiales bacterium | reverse complement strand
AGAGCCTGGCCATCGCGGACATGTCTGGTGGAGCTGTTGCTGGAGGCGCGGCAGGCAAGCCCGAGGCGGCCGAAGCAGCCCCACTGAAGAAACCAGACCTTGGCCAGGTGACTGCCCGCAAAAACCTGAACGAAACCGCCTTCTTTTTCCCGCAATTGCTCTCGGACAAGGACGGGGTGGTTCGACTTCAGTTCACCATGCCGGAGGCGCTGACCAAATGGAAGTTCATGGGCTTTGCGCATGACAAAGAAGTGCGCTCCGGTTACCTGCAGGGCGAAACTGTTACGGCGAAAGACCTAATGGTTCAGCCCAATCCACCGCGCTTCCTGCGCGAAGGCGACGTCCTCGAGTTCACGGTCAAGGTTTCCAACCAGACAGCCGCCCGCCAGTCCGGCACGGTGCGACTGACCTTGAACGAAGCCTACAATAACCAATCCGCCGATAAGGCCCTGGGGAATTCCAAACCCGACCTCGACTTCGACATCCCAGCGAAAGAATCGCGGAGCTACTCATGGCGCTTGAAAGTGCCCGATGGCATGGACTTCCTTACCTACAAAGCTGTTGGTTCGACGGGCAAAGTGTCGGATGGTGAGGAAGGTTTCCTCCCGGTTCTGCCACGGCGCATTCTTGTGACCGAATCTTTGCCGCTGCCGATCCGCGGGCCCGGCACCAAAACATTCGAGTTTGCCAAACTGCTGAAATCCGGCAAGTCGGACACGCTCCGCCACCAAAGCCTGACGGTGCAGATGGTTTCCAATCCATCGTGGTACGCCGTGATGGCGCTCCCGTATCTGATGGAGTTTCCGTATGAATGCACCGAGCAAACTTTCAACCGATTGTACGCAAACACGCTCGCCCGCAACATCGCCAACTCGGATCCGAAAATCCACCGTGTCTTCGAGCAATGGCGCGGCACCCCTGCCCTGGATAGCCCAATGGAGAAGAATCAGGACTTGAAGAGCGTCATGCTCGAGGAAACCCCGTGGCTCCGACAAGCCCAGGCCGAAAGCCAGGCCCGGAAAAATGTGGGCGTTTTGTTCGATGACAATCGCCTCAACACGGAGGTGGAAAGCAACCTGCGCAAGCTAACTGAGATGCAGCTCCCGGATGGACGTTGGCCGTGGTTCCCGGGTGGCAGAGGCAATGACTACATCACGCTCTATATTACCACTGGCTTCGGCCGTCTCCGCCACCTGGGCGTGGATATTCAGGTCGCCCCAGCGATCAAATCCCTGAACGCCCTCGACGCGTGGGTCGAGGAAACCTACCGCGAGATCCTGAGGCATCCCGGCAAAGAAGATTATGTCCCGTCCTCCACGATAGCCCTTTATCTTTATGGCCGGAGTTTCTTCCTCAAAGACAAACCGATTGCGGCTGCCAACAAGGAAGCGATTGATTATTTCCTCGGGCAATCGCGCAAGCACTGGCTGAAGGTGAACAGCCGGCAGTCCCAGGGACACCTGGCCATCGCTGCCAGACGGTTCAACGATCTGCCCACGGCCCAGGCCATCATGAAATCGATCAAGGAACGTTCTGTTTCCAACGAGGAGATGGGCATGTTCTGGCGTGAACTGGAGCTTTCCTGGTGGTGGTATCGCGCCCCAATCGAAACCCAGGCGCTCATGATCGAAGCATTCGATGAAGTGATGGGGGATGCCCGGGCCGTCGAAGACTGCAAAGTCTGGCTCCTCAAGCAAAAGCAAACACAGGATTGGAAAACCACCAAGGCCACCGCCGACGCGGTTTATGCATTGCTCCTTCGCGGCGCAAACAACCTGGCTTCGGACACCCTCGTCTCCGTGAGCCTCGCTGGCAAGGACATCAAACCACAAAACGTGGAGCCAGGCACGGGCTTCTACGAACAGCGCGTGGTTGGCTCGGACATCAAACCCAAGATGGGCGAAGTGGTCGTCAAGAAAGTGGACCAGGGGGTGGCCTGGGGCAGCGTGCACTGGCAATACCTCGAAGACATGTCCAAGGTGACGCCTTACGAAGGCACTCCGCTCAAGTTGAAGAAGGCGCTCTTCATCAAGAACAACACCAAGAAAGGCCAAGTGCTGGACCCGGTCAAAGGCGCACTCGCCGTGGGTGATGAAGTCGTGGTGCGCATCGAGCTGCGGGTGGACCGCGACATGGAATATATTCACCTCAAAGACCAGCGCGGCAGCGGCACTGAGCCAGTGAACGTGATCTCTCAATATAAGTACCAGGACGGCCTTGGCTATTATGAATCCACTCGCGACACCGCAAGCCACTTTTTTATCGATTACCTGCCCAAGGGCGTTTACGTGTTCGAATACTCGACGCGCATCCAGCACCGTGGCCAGTATCAAACCGGTGTCGCCGAAATCCAATGCATGTACGCGCCCGAATTCAACAGCCACTCCGAGAGCCTGGCGTTGAATGTGAAATAGCGCGGGCGGGAAGAAGATTTATTAAACCCTTGCTTCCCGTAAGAGGGCCATGTGATTGCGAGATACGGGCCGCTCAGCGCCGTGCCGCACCGTGCGTTCCAGGCCGGCCATAAGGAACTCATATTCCGCCGCGCTAATCCGGTAATTGCCGAGCAACAGGGCGCTGGCCTGCCAGAGCCACAGGTGCAAGGGACCGAGCGACCGCCCGTCGGGTCGTCGCCGCAAGAAAGAAAAAGTTTCCTCAAGCTCCTGGTCGGTCGGGTCCCCAAAGCGTTCACCGTAAACCAATATGTATTGTTCCAAGGACAGGACAAAAAAAATGTACGACGGTGGAAAATCATCCGTCCTTAGGTCTGGAATCGGCTTTTGCTCCCCGCGAAATAGTTCCCGGAGTGAAGGCACTTTCCACTCCGCGGTGGCTGTGCCGTCTGACACCTTGATGTTGCTCCTGTCCTGGTTAAGCGATTCCTTTGTTTCATGTGGCACCACACTCAGGAGCTTTTCATGCAAGCCCTGTGCCTCTACCAACGCTTTCAACGAGGGGCACGAATCCAACTTGGCTTCCCTATCCATCGAATCGTCAGCCTCTTCTTCCGATGGCTCGAATGGGGGAACTTCCATATCCAGCAGACACTCGGTAAAGTGTTCCAGGATCCGCCCCTCGGGTCCCTCTGCCTTGAAAAGCTTCCTGAAGAAATCCAGGGAGATGTCCACGTCATCTTCATCCTCCGGTTCGTCGAGCGGGTGCAGAAGACGCTGCCTGACCCCCTCCGGACTGTTTCGAAGCTTCTTAACAGTGGAGAACGCCAGCGCTTCCGTGAGCGGCCCGGTGCGGGCCTCATAGCCTTCAAAAAAAGTCCCCGCAAGCAGACCAGCATGAGCAGCCGCAACGGCAACGTTGTTATCCTGAAGGGCAAACGAGAAGAGATAAAATCTGGACTCGAGTTCCCATGGGTTAAACAGCAGTGCTTTCTCGTAATACGGGATGGCTCGCTTAATTTGGCCACAGTTGCGCATCAGATTGCCGAGGTGCGCCAGCAAATAAGCGCTGTCGGGTTGTGCCTTTAAATCTTCCAACAGGTGGTCTTCGGCCATCGCCATCGTCTGCCATACCGTCCCCTCCTGCAAACCCATGGCGCCAATAAATATTCGATTGGCATGATCCGGTTCGTGCCGGTGGCGAGCGATTTCCTGGACCTTCGAGAAGTCGCAAACCTGCCAGGGCCCGGCGCTCCCGCAGGAAAAGCATCGGAAATAATTTTTGAACCCCATGTCCTCCGGCGGGGTTTTGCTTTCGGGGTCAGGCAGGAAGATAGTTCCGACATCGTATGTGCCTCGACCCTTGCAGCTACGGCACTCGAGTTCCAACTCCTGCGACACCAGTGGTGGAACCTCAATCACCTCAGGAAAAGAATATCGTTGCATAAAAGCTATGTTGCCGACACGTCATATTGGCCACTCGGCAGAGAACCGCCGGGTCATGGGCATCATTTATAACCGTCAAACATTTCCTTAACCGCCGCGATATAGTTGCGAGAAACTGGTCGCAAGGCCCAGGTCCGGGCGGAACGTTCCAACCGGCCTGCCACCGCCTCAAATTCAGCGCCGCTCAGAATGTGGGTGCCTAGCAACAGCGCCGAAACCTGCCACATGAAATCATGCAAGACACCCAGGCTCTTGCCATCGGGCCGGCGTCGCAGCATGGCATAAACTTCTTCCATCTCCTGATCGGTCCGATCACCCAGCACCTCGCAAGCAGTGAGAAAATGCTGTTCGTAATAAAAGAAGCATGGGACGTATTCCGGCGGATACTTTTCCAGGCTCGGAGGCGTCACATTGCCGCGGAACAATTCACGTAAGGAAGGAGCCACCCAGACGCAAGTATTGGTTCCATCGTCGACTACGATTGAATTCCGGTTCTCGATGAAGGGTTTCTTTTCCCCATGCATGGGCAGAGCCACCGTGAGGTGTTCCAGCTTGAGCCCGGCTTCCTCGACCACAGCCTTCAAGGAAGGAACTGGATCAAGCGGCTTTGAAACCTCCTTCGCCATACTCGTTAATCAACGTTCGCCAACTCACGGTGTTCTTTCAGCACCCTGGCTCTGCGGCGGCGGATTTCCAAGTAAACCAGCACCGATAGGATAACCAACAGCAACACCCACGCGACCTTGGCTCCCAAGGTAGTAATATAATGCGCAATGAAAGCAGGCCAGCCGTCCGGCTTATACTCGGAATTTGCCTCTGCGGCAGTCTCTCCCGTCTGCCTTCCTGAATCGTTCGGCCCCACTTTGTCTGAAGACACAGTTCGATTGCCTGCGATTTCCGCTCCCGGCTGTGACGGCGAGCTACTGCGATCTTTTCTGGCGCTGCCAACCGAAGGGGAAGCAGCAGGGGTCTGAGTCTTGGCCGCAGTGGAGGCACCAGGAGTACTGGCCGGCGTGCCAGGCGGAACCGGAATTGCAGCTGAGGCTCCGGCTCCGGTCCCATCACCGGTTACGGCTTGTCCGGTCGCGGCAGCAGTTGCCGTAGACGGTGCGGGGATTGGGGTCAGGAGAACCGTGCGACCTTCGGGAGCAGTGCGCAACGCGGCGCGCAGACCGTTGTTATTTACCTGCTCGACATGGGAATCGGCAAAGAGAAGGTTGCCCTGCCGCTGGTGCATTTCGGGCCCCCAGCCAGGCAAGTCGGTGGGGTCCAGGCGCAGCACGGACCGCAAGCCCAAATCGTAAGTTTCAATATTGCGATCCCCTGCAAGGATGGACATCGGGTTCTCGTAACGGGCAGTGCCGGAAATGAAGTAACTAAGATTGTCGTTGCGCAGATTCGCAAAACTATCCGCCAGCACACGAGTATCGGTAGGGCAGATCAGGATTTTGGGTGTATCGAGGTCTCTACCCAAAGCCTGGTAGTGTCGGAAGGAGAAATAGATTTCACCGCCAAAGTTGGTAGCCAGCCGCATAAACTCCAGCGAGCCGCCATTGTTCGTGGATACTGCAAAAGGGAATTCACTGTTATGATCGTGCGCAAAAAGGTGGAAAGCGAGCCCCTGCTGTTTGAGATTGTTGCTGCACTGCGCTCGTTTGGCCCGCAGCTTGGATTTCGCGATCGCCGGGAGCAACAAGGTGATCAGAATGCCCAGGATCAAGACTACGAAAAGAACCTCTAAAAGAGTTACTCCCTGATTATTTCTCCTGTGGGACTTCACACGCCTAAGCTTTCACTTTTGATAGGTTTTGGCAAGTGTCCGCTATTTGGGCTAACTGACATAGGAATTTTTCCCGTTCCTCTGCTGGAAGGACGGCCAAAACCTCCGCTTGCAGTTCAATGGCAATTTCGCGCCCGGCTTCATACTTGCGCTTGCCGTTCGGCTTCAGGTGAAGCCGGTAAGCGCGCTTATCCTTTTCATGCGGAAGACGTTCCAACAGGCCCGAAGCTTCCATACGTTCCAAAAGCGACGCCACCGTGTTTGGGTCGCTCGCCATCAATTGCGTCAATTCCCGCTGGGTAATGCCGTCATTCTCCAGCAGCGTACGCATCACGGTGAACTGGTCCGGGGTGATTTTGAGATGGGCGGTTCGTCGGCGGAAGGCCTGGTTTAAGCCATACCAAGCGCGCCGCAGCAACGGAGGCAGGCGTTTGCGCTCAGGAGAATCAATCGGAAGGGGCTCGGCGGAATCTATTGGTTTGACACTGGGCACAATTAAATTGAATGTAGCTCTAAATTGATACGTATAGGTATTATTGGCTCGTAAAGCTTTACTGGTTTAAAACAGTGCTTCCCCTTTGGGAAGAAAATACGGTTGAGAGCTGGAGGGCGCGCGTATTGCCCAAGGCTCAGAATAGAACAGGTCCTGACGATGAAATCACAAACTTCTGTCGGCGTGCTGGCTCTTGCACTTCTCACCACTCCCCTGCTTTCCAATTTCGCAACGGCGGCCCCGGCCCCGGCCAAGGGCTGGCTGGACTGGCGGGGACCCAACCAAAACGGCACCACCCGGGAAACCGGTCTGCCCGATAAAATTGACGCCAAGAGTCCTCTTTGGGTCGCCGATTATCCAGGCCAATCGTGCCCGGTAGTCGCCAACGGGCGCGTTTACATCATCGGCTACCTGGGAGAAGGTCCCGATCTGCAGGAAGGAGTCGGCTGCTTTGATGCCGAAACCGGTAAAAAGTTCTGGGACCGCCGCTACAGCGATTTCCTAAGCGATACCATCTATTTGCGTTACGCGACCTCCAGTGCGGAGGTGGATCCTGAAACCGGCAATGTTTACATGCAGGGGACCCAAGGCATCCTCGTGGGTTTAACCCCGGAAGGCAAAGAGCTTTGGAAGCTTTCAATGATGGAACAGTATGGCCGGCTAACCTTCCCCAACAGCCGAACGGCTTCCCCGGTGGTCGATGGCGATCTCGTGATCACTCGAGGCATCACCGCAAACTGGGGTGCTCAAGGACCTGCTGGAGATCGTTTCTACGCTTTCGACAAGAGGACGGGTGAATTGGTTTGGTCCTCCAGCCCTGGAGATCGCCCCAAGGACAACTCTTTTTCCCATCCGAATCTTACCTGGCTCAATGGCAAGCGTGTCCTCATCACAGCAACGGGTGACGGCAGCATTGTGTGTCTAAATGCAAGGACAGGTGAACCGATCTGGCGCATTCCCCTGTTTCGCGCCGGCATCAATTCAACCATTCTCCTCCACAACAACGACAAGATTATCGCAATCTTCGGCACACCCTACGAGCCCGGTCAGATGGTTGCCTTAAAGATTCCGACCGTGACACCCGCGACTCCAGCCGCTGGCCCAGTGGTAGTGGAGCGTGCGTCCGTTGAACTCTGGGCCAATGAACTCTCCACCTCCACAAGCTCTCCCATTCTGGTCGGCGATCGCGTTTATGTCGTCACCGAGAAAGGCGACCTCAGTTCTGTCGATGCGAACAGCGGGAAAGTGCTCTGGCGCCTGAAGCTCGGAATTGAAGAGCGAAATGCCAGCCCGATTTATGCGGACGGAAAACTGTATGTCCCGATGCTGGATGATCCGGGCAGCAAATCGGAAGCGAGTTCTCCCGAGACTGGCTCACGGGGCGCCTTCTATGTCGTGAAACCAAGCGATAAAGGCGGCGAAGTCATCTCCCATGCCGTGCTCGAAGGCCGTTGCTTCGGCACTCCGACCGCGTACAATGGCAAGGTTTACATCCAAACCACGCGCCACCTTTATTGCTTCGGCAAGGCTGGCAACAACCCAGGTCTCCCTGCTGACACGGAACAAAAGCCCTGGCCAACACCCGGCCCAGCGGCTCAGCTCCAAGTGATTCCTTCCGAAGTCCTGATGCGTCCGGGTCAATCCGAATCCTTCCGCATCCGAACACTGGATGCCAACGGGTTCGTTGTGGAAGATTTGAAAGATGCTACTGGCGTTCGTTGGGCATCCTTTATTCCACCCACTGCGAAGGTCAAGGCGACCATGAAAGGTGGATTCAACGAGCAGGGCAAGCTGGTAGCCGCCAACGATCCGGTTCCATCGGCCGGTGCTTTCGAAGCGACCTACAACAATTTGAAAGGTTACATCCGCGGCCGGGTGCTTCCTTACCTCCCAATCAAGCAGGACTTCGAATCCATGAAACTCACCGAAACCAACACGGCTGAGAACGCGGTATTCGCTTATCCTCCCCTGCCCTGGATCGGCGCTCGCTTTAAATTTGAGGTCCGCGATCGGGACGGCTCCAAGGCGCTGACCAAGACCATTGATAATCGCTTCTTTCAGAGAGCAACGGTGTTCATCGGTGATTCACATGCCAACAATTACACAATCGAGGCCGATGTGATGAGTGACGGTAACAAACGCAAAATGTCCGACGTTGGAATCATTAACCAGCATTACCTAATCGTGCTCAAGGGCAACGAACAGAAGCTCGAGATCAATTCCAACCTGGAACGTCTGCGCGTTCCAGCCGGGGATGAACCCTCGAATTTCAAGTGGTCTCCCAATACCTGGTATCGTTTAAAAGCGCGAGTGGATGTAGCGCCGGATGGCACCGGGGTAGTGCGCGCAAAAGCGTGGAAAAAGAGCGAGGCTGAACCGGAAGCCTGGACGATGGAAGTGAAACATAAATATGCGCATGAGAACGGCTCCCCTGGACTTTTCGGCTTTTCTCCACAGGACATGCGCGTTTACATCGACAATGTCGCGGTGACACCCAATAATTAATCATCAGATACCATGAAAAAGATTTCTACTTTGAATCTGGCCAAATCAACGGCAGTCGTTTCGGGCCTCATCGCCACGCTGCTCGCGCCGCCTTCCTTTGCCGCTGATTGGCCGCAATGGGGTGGCAATAATCCGGGCCGCAACATGTATTCCCCTGAAAAGGGTCTGCCCAGCCGGATCGATCCGGGCCACTTCAAGGCCGGCACGGAAGAGGTGGACATGAAAACCACCAAAAACGTGAAGTTCGTGGTGAAACTCGGCTCCCAAAGCTATGGGAACACGACTGTGGCCAATGGAAAAATTTTCGTGGGCACAAACAATGATTCGCCCCGCGATAAAAAGCACCCGGGCGATCGCAGCATTCTCATGTGCTTCGACGAAAAAACCGGGGAGTTCCTATGGCAACTCGTGGTGCCAAAGTTGGCGGCGGGCAAAGTGAACGACTGGGAGAATCTCGGCCTGTTCTCATCCCCGAACGTCAATGGCAATAAGGTTTACCTGGTCACCAGCCGTTGCGAAGTGCTCTGCCTGGACGCCAATGGCATGGCGAACGGCAACGACGGCCCCTTTAAGGATGAAGGAAAATACGTTGTTAAGGACGTGGTAATCGACAAAGGCAAGCCGACCGAACACCCGGCGGCGGCTGTCGAGCCCGGGCCTAAGGATGCGGATATTATCTGGCGCTACGACATGTTGGATGAACTGGGCGTTTTCCCGCACAATGCTTCCAATTGTTCCGTGCTGATCGTGGATGACATTCTTTATACTTCCACCTCCAACGGGCAGGACTGGACGCATTCCAACGTCCCCTCCCCGCTTTCACCAAGTCTGATTGCTCTCAATAAGAATACTGGCGAACTGCTGGCCGAGGATGACGCGAAAATCGGGCCTCGCATTTTCCACGGACTCTGGAGTTCGCCATCCACGGGTAAGATTAATGGCAAACAGGTGATCTTCTTCGGTGGAGGTGACGGTTTCGTTTATGCTTTTGATGCAAAGCCCGTCAAGGAAGGTGACACCAGCCTTCTGAAAACCCTCTGGAAATTCGATTGTAATCCGCCCGAATACAAGAAGGCCAAGTATCCGGATGCGAACGGTCCGAGCGAAGTGATCGCGACTCCCGTGATTTATAAAAACCGTATTTACGCGGCGATCGGCCAGGATCCCGAGCACGGCGAAGGGATTGGACGCATTGTCTGCCTGGACGCGACCAAAACCGGGGACATTACGAAGAGCGGCCTGATTTGGGAAAACCGGGATATCCACCGCACCATGGCCACGGTTTCAATTGACCCTGACAATGGCCTTTTGTTTGTAAACGACTTCTCCGGGTTTGTTCATTGCATGGATGCCGAAACGGGCAAGGTTTATTGGACCCACGATATGAAGGCACACATGTGGGGTTCGACCCTGGTGGCCGATG
This sequence comes from Verrucomicrobiales bacterium, assembly GCA_028293425.1. Classification (GTDB taxonomy): domain Bacteria; phylum Verrucomicrobiota; class Verrucomicrobiia; order Limisphaerales; family JAQGOV01; genus JAQGOV01. The sequence goes on along the minus strand of JAQGOV010000224.1, from coordinate 1,793 downwards.
GAAAAGTTTACGTGGGCGATGAAGATGGGGATTTTGTTGTCCTCGCTTCGAGCAAGCAGAAGCAGATTCTGAGCAAAGTAAATATCGACGGCAAGGAGATGGATGGCCCTAACCTCGGCGCGCCCATTTATTCGACCCCAGTCGTGGCAAACGGCGTCATTTACGTGGCATCAAATACCCATCTGTGGGCTTTCGGTGACACCAGCCGCACCGGGGACGAAGTGCCCAAGGTCGAGTTAAAGAAGTAATCCAGAATCATTTAGGCAAACCCAATGACAACTTCCGTTGACGCAGCCGCCGTGAAAGCGGCCCAGGAAAAACTCGATGCGCATCTGCGCGAAATTATTGAATGGCATTTCGCGCCCGATAGCGGCTGCCCCTTCTGGCTGGACTGGGCCAAGAAAGCCGGGTGGGACCCCCGCAAGGAAATCAAGACAATCGCGGACATGCAAAAGTTTCCGCATTTCCAGGACGAGTGGCTCCGCGATTTGCAACCCGAGGTTTGGGTGCCTCAAAAATTCAAGGGGCGTCCTTTCAACATCTTTGAAACGGGTGGCACGACCGGAATGCCGAAACAGCGGATTGGCTGGGATGATTACAAAGTGGATTACAGCGAGTTCTCCGACAAAATCTCGGATGAACATTTTCCGCGAAATCATTATTGGTTGATGATGGGCCCCACCGGCCCCCGCCGACTACGCCTGGCCATTGAGCATTTGGCCAATGTTCGCGGGAGTTCCTGCTATTTCATTGATCTGGATCCGCGCTGGGTGAAGAAGGTAATCAGTGCCAAGCAATTCGAGCATGCCCGTGGTTACATGGACCATGTGGTGGATCAGGCGGTTACCATCCTGAAACATCGCCGGGTGAGCGGTCTTTTCACCACGCCAAAACTGCTGGAGGCCCTGGCTGAGAAAATTGATCTTTGGGATGCCGGCATTCGTGGAGTGTTTTGCGGGGGCACCACCATGGCCCCGCAATATGTTCGCTTCATCGTGGAGGAAGTTCTGGAAGGCCGCATCGGATTTTATCCGACTTATGGCAATACCCTGATGGGTTTGGCGGCCAGCGTGCCCCTTCGTCCCGAGGACAAGTTTTCCATCACCTACTATGCCCCGCAGCCTCGCGCCGTTTTGCGCGTGGTCGATCCGAACAACACAACGCAGGTTAAAGGTTACGGGGAGTGGGGCCGCGTGGAACTAACGACTTTGACCAAGGAGTTTTTCATGCCACGTTTCCTGGAACGGGATGAAGCCCTGCGCCGTGAACCACGCGCGCCTTATGCGTGGGATGGTGTGGCCGAGGTGCGCCCATTTGGCGCGATGGAAAAGAATATTGTTGAAGGCGTGTATTGATCCGCCCGTAAAGAAGCGATCGCTTATGAACTTACCTCATATTCCTGTGCTCCGGCGGGGCCGGCCCTACGAGAGCCTCGATAAAATCACGGTTGTAGACCACCGGACCGGGGAGGCCAAAGCCGAGGTAAGCACGGTGAACGCCGGGATCATTCGCAAGGACCTTCAGCGCATTGGCGAGTCCCGCGCCGCGTTGAAAAAATTCACGGTCGCCCAATTGATCGATATTTGCGGCAAAACTGGCGACCTTTTCCTGAACGGAACGCTTCCGTTGGGCGATAAAGGCCACACTCAATCGCCGCAGGATTACATCGAAACGCTCTCACGCACCAGCGGCCTGCCGCACGTGATGGTGAAGCGTAACAGGTCCAAGATCGATCATGCTCTGGCCAACATGTCGACGGTCCTGAACGGGCTGACCCGCGGGTTGGATCTGTC
>JAQGOV010000223.1 GCA_028293425.1 Verrucomicrobiales bacterium | reverse complement strand
AAGCCTTGTGTCATGGAGAAGGGATCACCGCGGTGCATCTGGAAGTGGATCGAAGTAATAGCCGCGCCCAAGAGCTTTATCGGAAAGCAGGTTACGCGGATCACGACCGCTTTTTATTAACGAAATGGATCCAGGCTGCTATTCAGGGAACATGATTTAAATCTTCACAAACCGGGCGGGACTCCTTAAAAACTGAAAAAAGGCTGTTCCTAAATGCTCTAAACAGGCCCTAAATGGGCACTAAAAAAGTTTACAGATGTTTATCTATCAACCAATTGCATTTCAATGTACGCTGAGGAATTTATCATTTTAAAAAAGTGTTGCATTTGATTTTCTCGACGTTATCGTCGATTTGCAATTAGGCAACATGTCAGTTTCAAGTCTGGTGATCTTCAGTTGAACTAGTCTTCAGTGATGATTCGAAACCCGATGGTCGGGAACAGTCTGGAAAAGAGGCAGTCAGTCTAAGCACAATAGATCATCAATGAGTACGAAATTGTTTGTGGGGAACCTCTCCTTTAAGGTTACCGAGAACGACCTACAGGATCTTTTCGGCCAATACGGCACTGTCACCGAAGCTAATCTGATGATGGATCGCATGAGCGGCCGTCCTCGTGGTTTTGGCTTCGTCACCATGGAAACCAAAGAAGGCGCTGAAGCCGCCGTCCAAGCCCTGAACGGCAAGGAATGGGAAGGCCGCGCTTTGACGGTCAATGAAGCCCGTCCTCGTGAAGAGCGCGCTCCCGGTGGGGGCGGTGGTGGTGGACGCGGTGGCTACGCCGGCGGCGGTGGCGGCGGTGGTGGTGGCGGCGGTGGTGGTGGACGGGATCGCCGTTCCAATCGCTACTAAATAGCCCCGTTTACATTGAAATTTTGCAGTGGGACTCCTCCCCGGAGTCCCTTTTTACTTCAAAGGGGTCGCGGAGCCCCGCAGTCGGTAACAGGCTGCGGAGTTAGAGGAAGGAATCCGAACCGTATAACTGCCTCTTGGATCGAAGGACTTTGAGAGACCTGTGTCCTTGTGTGCTCTGCTTGAAGGCTTCCCGTTCTTTCAACCACGAACCCTTTTAAATGATTACTCCAGGAAATTTGGTTTGTCCTCCCGAGGAGATGTTTATTTCACCTTGCCTCTGCCGTCAACGAGGAGAGGGCTCTCAGGGGAAAAGGTAGTAAAAACCCTCCCCAGAGGCAGGCTTTGCTGCAATTTGGACTAGGTCTAAAACCCCATATTTTCAACGCCGTCCAGCCGTAGGTTGTTTTAGAAGAGCAACGCTAAACCAATCTAACACTGATAGTGAGGCGTCTATGAATGAAAATGTTAATGTAGAACCGTTGGTGTCTCGTCCCCCGTCATTGCTGCGGCGGATCTCATGGGGGGCAATTTTCGCAGGATTGCTCGTGACTGTAGTGACCCAGTTCATGTTAACCCTGCTGGGCGTGGGGATAGGCGCGGCGACGTTTGATCCGCTGAAGGAGCAGAATCCGGCCAACGGTCTGGCAACCGGCTCTGCCATTTGGCTGATTGTCAGCGCTCTGATCTCCGTTTTTATTGGCTCATGCATTGCCGGGAGGCTGTCAGGCGCACCAAGACGGGCGGACGGCTTGTTGCACGGCGTGGTGACTTGGAGCGCTGCAACCCTGGTAACACTATTCCTGTTGTTCTCCGCAATGGGAGCGCTTTTGGGTGGAATTGGCAGCTTATTGACTGGCGCGGTCAGCACTGGCGGTACCGCAGCCGCCGCAAGCGGAGGAATGTCAGGCGGCATGGACCAGAATGCGATGGCGTCCCTCGAAAATAAGGCCAGGCAAATTCCCGGAGCCGACGCTTTGCTTCCTCCGACCGGACGTGATAACGGCCAAACGAGTCCTCCCGGAGAACTTACGGCCATGGCACAAAAAAATAAGGAGCTGGCCACTGCTCTGGCACGAATGGAAAAGAATGGCGGTGCGACGAAGTCACCTTCGGATCGTGACCAGGTCGTGCAGATCCTGACATCACAACAGAATCTTGATCAGCAACAAGCCACGCAATTGGTGACCCAATGGGACTCTCAATTTCAACAAACAAAACAACAGGCCGAACAGAAAGCTCGAAAGGCCGGCGATGTGGCGGCCAAAGGGATTTCGAAAGGCGCTTTGTGGGGATTCGTAGCACTCCTGCTTGAGTTGGGTGTGGCTGCCTGGGGCGGATGGGCAGGCGCCGCTTCCCTGGCTCGATTTCGTACGGTGGAGACGACCGCAGCCGCGGCTTAGGATTATCGGAGGTCTACCCCGCGTAACCACCGATGTTGTGGAATCCGTAAAGGCCCATGGAACAACCGTGGGCCTGTTTCCTTGCATATTAGGCTAAAAGACAGACCAAAATGAGATGGGAGAGGCTTAAGGGTTTTGCTAGCCTCATACCGCAATGAAGCTCGCACACACCGGTTGGGTCGTTTTCTCTTTGGCTATGCTGGCCCATTCAGGGCTGTCACAAGTCCTCGACAAACAAAAGCTCTTGGAAAAGGAGGCGTTTTGGGATAACCGGGATTGGGATTGGTATAAGGCAAATATTCCTTTTCTCGATACTCCCGACGCCGATATCAACACGACCTATTATTATCGATGGGAGTTGGTCACCAAACACATGACCTACGGCTCCCCAAATAGTGGATACACCTTTACCGAGTTCATTGATCGACCCTTCTGGTCAGGCGCTTATGGCTCGATCAGTTGTCCGGCGGGGCACCAGCTTTATGAACTTCGGTGGCTCAGGACAAAGCGTATTGTCCAGGATTATGCCCGCTATTGGTTTCGCACGCCGGGCGCGGAACCGCAAAGGTACAGTTGCTGGCTGGCCGACGCGGTCTGGGCGTTGCACACGGTCCACTCCGATCCAGAATTTACATTCGATCTGCTGCCGGACTTGCAAAGGAACTACGCGGGTTGGGAAAAATCCCACTTTGTTCCTGCTGTTGGATTGTTTTGGCAATCGGGGCACGACGACGGGATGGAAATCAACATTAACAGCCGCCAAACAAAAGATACCGTCCGCGGAGCGCCGGGGTATCGCACCACATTGAACAGCTACATGTGGGCGGATGCACAGGCGATTGCTAATATCGCCAGGTTGGCTGGCAACCAGAAAGTAAGGAACGAATTTTTAGGGAAGGCTGCCAGCCTCAAAACCAACATGCAGTCCAAGTTGTGGGATCCAAAACGCGAGTTCTTTTTCGAGATGTTCATGCAGGATGAGGAGCGTGATGGCGCCGTTGTGAAAGCGGGAACCTTGACTTACCAAACTGGCAAATACGCCGGGAGCCCGCATGGGCGAGAACTCTACAATTACGTGCCATGGCAGTTCAGCGTGGTGGATGCTGGCTTCGAGACGGCCTGGAAGTTTCTGATGGATCGCGAATATTTCTTCGCGGACTACGGGCCACTCACCACCGAGCGTCACGACCCGCAATTCCTGATCGCGAACTATTGCTGCGCGTGGAGCGGCCATTCCTGGCCGTATGCCACCACGCAAACGTTGATGGCATTGGCCAATCTGCTCAATCATTACGAGCAGAAGTTTGTCACTTCGGATGATTATTTCCGGCTGCTTAAAATCTATACGCTGACCCATCAAAAAAATGGGAGGCCGTACATTGCCGAAGGCGCAAATCCGGATACTGGTTCTTGGGAAGGCTATGACAGCTATAACCACAGCGAGCATTACTTTCATTCAGGCTACAATGATCTGATCATCACCGGGCTGATTGGACTCAGGCCTCGCGCTGACAATATCGTGGAAATCAATCCGCTCGTGCCCGAGGGATGGCATTTTTTTGCGTTGGAGGATGTCCCATACCACGGCCACCGTCTGACTATTCTCTGGGACCAGACGGGGCAACGCTATGGTCGAGGTGCTGGACTGCAAATTTTGGCGGACGGAAACCAAATCGTTGCAACAAACAGGTTAGGTAAAATGACCGCTCCCTTGCCGACGCAGGTGGAACCCGCCGAGCCCCTCCTGTTGAACTATGCAGTCAACAATGATGGGACCTATTTTCCAAAGGTGTCCGCCTCTTATTCTGACCCAAAGACCCCGCCAGGCGCCGCAAACGATGGAAACCACTGGTATCATGTCCGCCCCCCAAATCGCTGGACCTGCACCGGGTCAACGAATAGGACGGATTGGTATGCGGTGGATTTCGGAACCAACCGGCTCATTAAGCAAGTAGCTCTCTATATTTTGGATGATGGTGAAGGAGTGACCGCGCCCGAAAAGTATAACCTGCAATATTGGGCCGGGTCTGTTTGGGAAACCGTTCCAGAGCAAAAGCGCAATCCCGAGGCACCCACCGGCCACCGCGCCAACGTGGTCCAATTTCCAATACGGCCAATCCAAAAACTGCGTGTCCTTTTCACACACGCAAGAATAGGACGCTCTGGTTTAACTGAACTGGAGACGTGGGGCGAAGGTTCGCTTCCTTACGCGCCTCCCCCAACGCCACCTGGGAATCTCGCTGCCAATCCTTCGGGAGCAGGTTTTCCGAAGGCGACTGCCTCGTTCACTTCAAGGTTCGACAAGGTGGAGCAGGTGAACGACGGTATCCGATCTTTTCGTCCGAATCCCCATAATCGCTGGACGGCTTATGAATCGACTAATGCCTCCGACTGGCTTGAAATCGACCTCGGCTCGGAGAAAAGGGTAGGGCGGGTGGACCTTTCCATTTTTAACGACGGCGGTGGAGTGCTACCGCCAAATAGCTACAACATTCAGTATTGGGCGGAGCAGCATTGGAGCGATGCGGAGCGCCAGGTAAAGTCCCCAATAAAACCGACCGGGAGCACCGTCAACTCAGTCACCTTTAGCCCGATACTGACAAGCAAGGTACGGATCGTATTTACGCACAAGGGAAACTCGCGCAGCGGCGTCACGGAAGTAGAGATTTGGCCTGAATAAGAAATTAGCCATTTCCTGAATTCGGCAACTTGAGAAACCATGGAGCGTATGAATGGTATTCATGCATGGCGATTATTGTATTAAAAGGATGCATGAGTTGGGTTTCTCAATTTCCTTGTTCGGTTCGGGGAACGCTCCTGTAATGAAGACGTGTTGTTGGATAACTATTGCGCTGAGGATTTCTTCGATGAAATGGTTTCTGAATCCGCGAATGTCAGAAATCATTACCAGAAACTGCTGACTCGATTCAAGCAGCTACAGGCCGAAGAATTCGATGAAAAGCGGCAGGCGATTGATGCCGCATTTCTGCGTCAGGGAATCACCTTTAATGTTTACGGTGATTCGCAGGGAGCGGAGCGTATCTTTCCGTTCGATTTGTTCCCTCGGGTCATTCCCGCAAAGGAATGGGAACGCATCGAAGCGGGTCTGGTGCAGCGCATTACAGCCCTGAACCTGTTTCTGCATGACATTTACCATCAGCAACGCATTCTCAAGGAAAATGTCATTCCTTCGTTCTACGTGCTTTCGGGAAAGCATTTCCGGCGGGAATTTGTCAATTTCCAGGTTCCAAAAGATATCTACATCCACATCTGTGGCACGGACCTGATTCGCGGTAAGGACGGCCGCTATATGGTGCTGGAAGACAACGGGCGATGTCCTTCCGGAGTTTCCTACGTCCTGGAGAATCGCCGCGCCATGAAGCGCGCTTTCCCGGAGTGGTTTGAAAACGTGGGCGTTCGGCCTGTGGAAAATTACCCTGCCGAGTTGCTGACGATGTTGCACCATATTGCTCCCCAAGGCGTAGGCGATGCGACCGTGGTGCTGCTCACCCCTGGGCCCTACAACAGTGCTTACTTCGAACATACTTACTTGGCTAGGCAGATGGGCATCCAAATCGTCGAGGGCCGCGATCTTGTCGTGCGTGATACGAAGGTCTACATGCGCACCACCAAGGGCCTACAGCGGGTGCACGTGATTTACCGCAGAATCGACGACGATTTTCTCGACCCAACTGTTTTCCGCAAGGATTCCACGCTGGGTGTTCCTGGTCTAATCAACGCTTATCGCGCCGGCAACGTCAGCCTTGCCAACAGCATCGGAACAGGCATTGCCGACGATAAGGTGATGTATTATTTCGTTCCCCGGATGATCAAGTTCTACCTGGATCAGGAGCCGATTTTGGAGAACGTGCCAACCTACCTGGCTTCCGAGGAATCGGATCGGAAATACATCCTCGATCACCTTGAAGAACTCGTCGTAAAAGCAGCCAATGAATCTGGTGGTTACGGCATGTTGATGGGGCCGAAGGCAACGAAGGGCGAAATTGAAGAATTCAGGACCCGCATAGAGGCAGATCCGCGCAACTATATCGCGCAGCCGATGATTTCTCTTTCTCGTCATCCGACTCATTGCGAAAGCGGCTTTGAAGGGCGGCATATCGATTTGCGGCCATTTGTTCTTTATGGCGAAAAGACGGTTATTGTGCCCGGCGGCCTGACCCGGGTAGCGCTTCGGAAAGGTTCACTGATCGTCAATTCCTCACAGGGTGGTGGAAGCAAGGACACTTGGGTCCTATATGGCGATGAATAATTCGACACGGTATAAATTTTCCAAGCGCACGAGTATCGTTGTTTAAAATTGCATGTTGTCACGAGTTGCCAATTCCCTTTATTGGATGAGCCGGTACATCGAGCGGGCGGAGAACGTTGCCCGGATTGTGGATGTAAACCTTCAACTTCTGCTGGACCTCCGCAATCTGGAGGAAAGCCGCCTGGCGCAGTATTGGATGCCGATCGTCGAGAGCACCGGTGATGATGAGCTCTTTTTGTCGCTTTATTCCAAACCGGATGGTCCTGGTGTAACGGACTTTTTGACCTTCCGCGCGGACAATCCCAACTCGATCATCTCCTCCATTGCCTTGGCTCGTGAGAACGCCCGCATGGTCCGCGACCAGATTACAATTGAGATGTGGGAGGAAATTAATCGGCTGCACCTCTTCCTGCGCTCGCCCCAGGCCCGTCGCGTTTGGAAATCCAGTCCTGAGGAATTTTTTCAGGAGATTAAAAGCAGCTCCTTGTATTTCCAGGGATTGGCGGATGCCACGATTCCTCATTCGGAGGGCTGGCACTTTATGCAGGTGGGCAAGTACATCGAACGAGCCGACAAGACCACTCGCATTCTGGATGTGCGCCACGCCTCGGTCCCTGCGAAGGGCATGCCCGCTCCCGCCAACCAAAGCGAAACGCTGGAATGGTCCGCGGTGCTCCGCTCCTGCAGTGCCTGGGATTCTTTCCGTCAAATCCACGCCGCGGAAGTCGATCCGCGCGATGTCGCGGAATTCCTGTTGCTCTCCGAGGACTTCCCGCGCTCGGTGCGCTTCTGCATGAGTGCTTTCGACTTGGCGCTGCGGCGCATTTCTGGCGTCCCGGAGGGGCGATATTCCAATCCGGCCGAGAAACTCTCCGGCCGATTGCTTGCGGAGCTTCAATTTAGCAGTGTGGAAGATGTGTTTGAGCGTGGCCTCCATGATTATTTGGATATTCTCCAGCAACGATTCGACGGGATTGGCGGTGCTCTTTTCGCAACCTATATCTTCCAGCCTTTCAACAATTTGACGGATGAGTTTCAACAACAGCAGCAACAACAGGAATAAAACGAGCCGGTCCGCACACCCTTGTTGCTTCTATTTTGCCTTGTGAAACTCCATATCACACATAAAACCCAGTTCACGTATCAGGAACCGGTCACGGACAGCTTTAATGAAGCCCGTCTGCAGCCCACTTCAGCGGACGGGCAGATTTGCCATTCCTATATCTTAAAGGTTTTACCTACCACGAGGCTCTCCCATTTCCTGGATTTCTATCTGAACTATGTCCATTTCTTTGAGGTGCCAGAGCCTCACTCCACGCTGGTGGTTGAAAGCACATCGATTGTCACGACCCAGCCAAGGATCCATCCGGAAGATGAGCTGCCCGCGCCTTTAAAGCGTGTCCAGGAATGCGTGCAGATGGAGCAATGTTACGACTTTCTTCAGCCCAGTTCTTATGTGAGCATCGGGCCGGAAGTGTGGAGTCTTTCGGTGGATGCCTGTAACCAATCAACAGACGTTTGGCAGGCCTCCCTGGCTATCATGCGCTTCATTCACCAGAACTTTCAATACACACCGCAGGCCACCAGTGTGAGCACGCACATGGCTGAAGTTCTGCAACAACGACGCGGGGTTTGCCAGGATTTCACTCATGTGATGCTTGGCATGTGCCGCAGCATGAAAATTCCCGCCCGCTATGTGAGCGGTTACCTTTACAATGACCACTCTGGCATGCTTCTCGGCTCACAGGCGTCCCATGCCTGGTGCGAGGTGTTCGTGCCCGGCTCGGGTTGGCGTGCCCTCGATCCAACGAATAATCGGCAAATCGACGAGAATTTCGTCAAGGTGGCGGTCGGGCGCGACTACTCGGACATCGTGCCGGTGAAGGGTCGTTACAAAGGCTCCACCAACACGGAAATGGCAGTGGACGTGAATGTCACAAGGATAGTTTGCTGAACGAGACGTGCTGCCACCTTTTGCTCACGATGGACAAAAGGAGCTATGGATTATGAATTCTTCTCCGCACTGCCACCGCCTCTGCGCAAAGTTTCTCATCTCTTTTAAAGGTTTTTCAGATTTGGCGTAATTCTTTAAGGACTTGGCACAAAGGGTGCCGGTGCCCTCCTAGCTTGCAATAAAACAACCTGGAAGCTGCTTATGAAACGAATCGCAATCCTGACCGCTGGAGGGGACACGCCTGCTCTGAATGCTACCATCCAGGGGGCAGTTACACGCGCCAATCAGTTGAAGGTGGAGATTTACGGGCTGATCAAGGGCTTCAATAGTTTATTCAATCCCCGGGTTCCTCATGTTCATCTCAATCCGCTGTTCCAGGAGATCCCGGAAATTGATCCCACCCGGGGCGGCACTCTCATCGGCGCCTCCAGGGATTTCGTCGATGCGCAGGACACGAAGACCCTGGACATAATCGTGGATCGTCTCAGACAATTAAAGATCGATGGTCTCATTTGCGTGGGCGGCGATGGCACGCTGAACGGACTTCAGCCGCTGGCGGAAAGGCTTCCGACGGTTCTTGCACCTAAAACGATCGATAACGACCTTGGCCTCAACTATCCGCAGGAAGCGGATGAATGGAGGCGCGAACAGTTAAAAGACAATGGCGGCTCTCGATATAAACGCGGTGATCCACGCTCCGTTTTCGACCTGGAGCACATGGTGAATTATGTCACTCCCGGTTACGCCACCTCCGTGTATGTCTCGGCTTCCGGTGTGGAGCGGATTCGCACAACTGCGGAGAGCCACCGGCGCATAGCCATTATCGAAGTGATGGGACGCCATTCGGGCTACATTGCGCTCGGCACTGCCTACGGCCAGCCGGACATTATTCTTGTCCCCGAACATCCGCTCGACTTGGAACTGCTGGTGGATCGGGTAAAGGAGATCTACGACCTGCAAAAGAACGTGGTGATTGTCTGCGGCGAGGGAATCATCGACGAGCAGGGGAACGAACTGGGCGCTGAACAGAAATCGACCGACCCCGCTGGAAACAGACTTCTGAGTGGCGCGTCGGAAGCGCTTTCCCGCAAGCTCATCCAAATGATTGGAGACAAATACTTCCAGCTTTACCGGCGAGCCTCCTCCGCCAAGGAAGCGATTTTCACGAGAAAAGTGGGTCATACGCAACGCGGAGGCCGGCCGATCCTGTTTGATCGGTTTTATGCAGCACAATTGGGCGGTAAAGCGGTGGAGTTGCTGGTGGAAGGTCAAAACAACGCGGTGGCTATCCTGCAATGGAACAGGAACAAAGGTTTTCATGTGGATAGCTTCGACGCCAATCGTTTCCGCGATCGCTGGGGCCATATCCATGCGCGCCATATGCATCCGGCCCTCTACGATCCCAAGCGCATGAAACCATCGCGCGTCGGTATTGAGTACCTGATGCCGATTTTTACCCATGCGATCGGCGAGGACGACATGGAACACGTGCGGCGGACGCTCTTCGCCTCTGGCAACCTGATGCAACCTTATCACTCGGTGAATACGGATATTAATAAACGCATACGCTACCTGAATTCAGACGCTATCCCCTAAGCTCAGCTTTTTCGCACTCACATGGCTATACACGTCGCACTCAACCACCGCACCCATTATACCTACGACCGCTGGGTCTCGCTTTCGCCACAAGTCATCCGCTTGCGGCCCGCTCCGCATTGCCGAACCCCCGTGTTGAGTTATTCGCTGAAGGTGCTGCCGCGGGCGCACTTCATTAACTGGCAGCAGGATCCCCAAAGCAACTACCTCGCGCGCGTTACTTTCCCCGAAAAAACGAAGGAGTTCCTCGTGGAAGTGGATTTGGTTGCGGAGATGGCCGTTTACAATCCATTCGACTTCTTCCTGGAGCCAGACGCGGAAAAGTTTCCCTTCACTTACGAGGCTGCGTTAAAGAAGGAACTGACTCCCTTTCTCGAAAAGCTGCCTCTCACGCGTTCGTTCGGGGTTTTCGTCAACACGATCAACCGGGATCCGGTGCGGACGATAGATTTTTTGGTCGGCTTGAACCAGCGGCTTTCGAGGGAAATCAAATACATCATTCGTCTGGAGCCTGGTGTGCAAACGCCGGAGGAAACGCTCGCTTCTCGCAGCGGTTCCTGCCGTGACAGTGCCTGGCTTTTAGTTCAATTATTCCGGCACGTGGGTTTGGCCGCGCGCTTTGCGTCGGGTTACCTCATACAGCTTAAAGCCGATGTGAAATCCCTGGATGGGCCCTCCGGCACGGACCTTGATTTCACGGACCTTCACGCCTGGTGCGAGGTGTATCTGCCTGGCGCCGGTTGGGTCGGGCTGGATCCAACTTCGGGTCTCATGGCCGGCGAAGGACACTTGCCATTGGCGGCGACTCCTGATCCCTCCAGCGCAGCTCCTGTCAGCGGAGCCGTCGACGCGTGTGAAGTGAAGATGGTCCATGAGATGAAGGTGACGCGCATTTACGAGTCGCCTCGCGTCACGAAGCCTTACTCCGATGAACAATGGAAAGCCATTGAGTCGCTGGGCCATCAGATAGATTCAGATTTGGTAAAACACGATGTGCGTCTGACCATGGGAGGTGAGCCGACGTTCATATCGATCGACAACATGGACGGGCAGGAGTGGAACTTTACGGCGGTCAGCGAGGCCAAACGCGAGCTTTCCACCCAACTTCTTCATCGACTGAAAACCCATTTCGCGCCGGGCGGGTTGCCTCATTTTGGGTTTGGCAAATGGTATCCAGGCGAATCTTTGCCCCGCTGGGCGCTCGGGTGCTACTGGCGGCGCGACGGCGTGCCCATCTGGAACAACGAAGGTCTCCTTGCCGATGAACAGAAGGACTACGGCTTCGGTGAGAAGCAGGCGTTGCAGTTTGCCAAAACTCTCGCGGAAGAACTCGGCATCAGCGTCGACCACATCCAGCCCGGCTATGAAGATGCGTTTTACTACATGTGGAAGGAACGCCGCCTGCCTTCCAACGTGGACCCGTTGAAGTCCGAATTGCAGAACGCTGAGGATCGCAAACGGTTGGCCAAGGTTTTTGAGCATGGGCTCGACAAGGTGATTGGCTACACCCTGCCACTGGCTAAAAAAGGGGAAAAATGGGCAACCGCTCCTTGGTTTTTTCGGGCCGGACACATGTTCCTGATTCCCGGCGACTCTCCCATTGGTTTACGTTTGCCCCTGGACTCACTGCCATGGGTGCCACCAGCGGATTACCCGCATTTGTATCCGCCGGATCCCTTGCAAAAGCTGCCACCGCTTCCACCTCGTTTGGATGGCCACGCCGCGCTTGCTCCGGTGACCGTCGCGGGCTCCAAAGCCCTAACCGAGACGGCCAAAGCCTCACTAGAACCGGTCCCGGCAGAGCCATTGGTTATCCGCACAGCCCTCTGTGTTGAGCCGCGCCATGGACGCTTGTATATCTTTATGCCTCCAGTCGAAATCGTGGAGGATTATCTTGAACTCCTGGGTGCCATCGAAAAAACCGCCACATCCACCAGGATGCCCGTCGTCATCGAAGGCACGCCACCGCCTTCGGATCCTCGCTTAGACCATTTCAAGGTCACTCCCGATCCTGGCGTCATCGAAGTGAACCTCCAGCCGTCTATGAACTGGGACCAGTTGGTGAAGAACACCACGGTGCTCTATGAAGAAGCGCGGTTGACCCGGCTCGGGACTGAAAAATTCATGATGGACGGCCGACACGTGGGCACGGGCGGCGGAAACCATCTTGTTATTGGCGGTTCAACGCCCGCAGACAGTCCATTTCTGCGCCGCCCGGATTTGTTGCGGAGCCTGGTGGGCTATTGGCAAAACCATCCATCTCTGTCGTTTCTATTCTCAGGCTTATTTATCGGTCCTACGAGCCAGCATCCCCGGGTAGACGAAGCTCGCAACGATTCGCTTTATGAACTGGAAATTGCTTTCCAGCAGATCCCCGAGCACGGCAACGTTCCGCCCTGGCTGGTGGACCGTGTGTTTCGAAACCTCCTGATAGACACGACTGGCAATACCCATCGGGCAGAGTTTTGCATTGATAAGCTTTACTCCCCCGATGGCCCGAGTGGACGCCATGGCTTGGTAGAACTTAGGGCCTTTGAAATGCCCCCTCATTCCCGAATGAGCTTGACCCAGCAACTGCTGCTCCGCGCGCTCGTCGCCTGGTTTTGGCGTGTGCCTTACCACCAATCCCTCGTCCGCTGGGGCACCGAATTGCACGACCGCTTCATGCTCCCCCATTTTGTGCGTGAGGACTTTAAAGACGTCGTTTCCGATTTGGCATCCGCGGGCTATCCCATCGCGGAGGAGTGGTTCGACCCTCACTTTGAGTTCCGGTTTCCTGTCTATGGCTCGATTGTTCAGCGCGGCATCGCGTTGGAGCTGCGTCAGGCGCTGGAGCCTTGGCATGTGCTCGGCGAGGAGGGAGCTGCTGGGGGAGCTGTGCGTTATGTGGACTCCTCAGTTGAACGGCTCCAGGTGAAGGTCACGGGTCTGACCGAATCCCGGCATTATATTGTCTGCAACGGCCGCCGCAGTGTTTGCCGGCGATCTCGATGGGTTTAGCGAATCCGCCGTGTAGAAAGC
>JAQGOV010000189.1 GCA_028293425.1 Verrucomicrobiales bacterium | reverse complement strand
AACATGAGTGTTCATCTTTTGGTTGATTACCCACTGTTCCCCGGGGTGATAAAGACAAAAGTCACCAGCCTGGGTCCAGGCGGCCAGGTGAAAGATCTGATCGTATTGAGTGCCGTTAAATGCGTCCAGGGAGTCAGCCTTGGTCAGGTCACAATTCTTTGAACTCAAGCGTGTGACAAGATGCCCTTCTTTTTCAAGGGCATGGCAAAGATGGGTTCCAAGGAATCCGCTCGCGCCGGTGACCAAGATTTTCATGTGTCTTTTGGATTAACAGGGAAATAGAACTCGATGCCTTTATCCAGGAGGGCCTTGTTATTGGCCAGGATCTCTTTTTTGAAATTCCACGCGAGCACGTAATAAATGTCCGGAAGCCCCTTCAATTCTTTCTCGATAACAACGGGGATGTGCATGCCCGGGGAATAAAGTCCTCGACGGAGTTCATTTTTCTCAACCAGGCAATCAATATAGTTGGGGCCTACACCGAAATAGTTAAGCATGGTATTGCCCTTAACCGGCGCCCCAAAACCAAAGATGCATTTGCGCTTCTCCTTAGCAGCATTCAAGTAGGCAAGGTTTTCTATTTTCATCTGCTCGATGCGTTCCATGAATCGCAGGTAGGTTGCGTAATCATTGCTCTTGTCCCGGGCTTCTTCTGCTCGCAGTTCCTGAAGCCGAGCAGATGCCGGCAAGCGACCTTTATGGGAGACGAACCCAATTACAGAGCCGCCATGAATCGGGGATACGTAGGCATCGAACATCGAAAGACCGTGGCGTTTCAAAAGCACTTCAATGGTCTGGAAGTTGTAATAAAGGAGGTGCTCGTGGTAAATCTGGTCAAACGCCAAATTTTCCACAATACGTTTCATATAAAGGAACTGCACCACAAAAACCCCATCCTGATGAAGGGCTTCGCGGATGCCGTCCGTTACCGAGTGCAGCTCTTCCAAGTGAAAGAAAACGCCGGCGGCGTTGATGGCATGAAATTTTCGCCCGAGCCGGCGGACCACATCCAAATTGAAGAACTCATTCAAAGTAGGAATTCCTGCATCAATGGCCAGCCGTGCGGTGGTTTTGCTGGACTCGACGCCAAGAACGTCATATCCCAGAGGTTTGAAGTGTTTTAATTGGGTTCCATCATTGGAGCCAATATCCAGAACGGACTTGCCCGAGGTATTCTTAAAAAAACGTTCATCGACTTCTCCAGCTATGTTTCGGAAATGTTCACTGAGGGATTTAGTGACTCCGGAAAGATAAGTATGATCCCCAAACATAACTTCTTTGGGAACTGTATAGTCCAACTGCACAGTGGCACAATTCTGGCAAAACAAGACCCGCAGAGGGTAAAACGGCTCCTTGCCGATTTCTTCAGGCTGGAGGAAATGATTGCACCAAGGCTGACGGCCCAAATCGACAGCCAAATCCAAGCGAGTCGAATCACAAACGCGGCATTGCATGATATTTAAGCATGTAAGTTATTCATTCTCTTGAGGAGTCATGAAAAAATAATCTGGGAACCTGGAGCATTCAGTTTCACATGGAGAATCTGCTGATCCACAAACATACTCTCAATTTTAGGATGCACTTCGGGCGGGGCAAAAAATAAAAGAAACCCACCACCTCCTGCTCCGAGCAGTTTTCCACCCCATGCTCCGGCTGTCATTCCCCGTTCATACATTTCATCGATTTCGGTATTCGAAATACAACCGTCGAGGCTGCGTTTTGCCATCCAGGAGCGATGGAGCAGTTCACCAAACTCACGTAACGAACGATTGCCTGTCAGTATGCTGTGCCCTTCGTCCACCATTTTGCGCATGGTGCCCAGCAAGGAGAAGTTTTGATCAACTCGTTTGAGCTGTTTGGCGACTACCTCCGAGGCTTTCCGTTTTATGCCGGTGAACACAAGGAGGAGGTGTTGTTCCAACTCAGCAAGGCGCTGGGGGGCTATCGCCACGCGTGTAACCACAATATTTTCCTCGGTCCGGAACTCGACGATGTTGAAGCCACCGAAGGCAGCGAGAACCTGGTCTTGGCACCCGACATTGTCGTTTACGAGGCGGCGTTCCACGTAGATCGCCTCCAGGGCCAGTTGCTGTGGGGTGATAAACTCGCCCTTGAACGCATGGAGCGCCTGAAGCAGAGAAACTGTAAAGGTTGAAGATGACCCTAACCCAGTAAAAGCAGGCAGATCAGCTACATTGTGCAGCTCGATGTCCTTCTTCAAATTGCAAAATTTGAGGCACTCCCGAAAAACGGCATGCTCCGTTTCATTGACATCCTTCACAAGCTCCACCTTCCGATAAGAAAGGCGGATTGAGTAGTCAAAGAGGTGGCTAGGGAATGGGCTGGCTGTGATGTAGGAAAATTTATCAATCGCGCTCGCCAGGACCGCGCCGCCCTCCTGCAAAAAATACTCAGGATAATCGGTGCCCCCACCGAAGAAACTAATACGAAGGGGTGCGCGGGAGATGATCATGCGAAGTGGTCCTTGTTCTTTTGGACAAATTCCTCGCCCAAAACTACCGAGTCGGGAGTTCCAATATCGAGAAAAGGCGCTTGAGCGACGTTTACTTTGATGTTGGCTGCCCGGCCCAGGAGCTTTGGAAAAACATCCTTCTCGAAGCTGAGGGGGCGATTGGCCGGAAAGGTTTGAATGAGTGAGTTTTGAAGGAAATAAATTCCGGCATTGATTGCTCCCTGCCCGGGCATTTTCTCCTCAAAACGGAGTAGTCGTCCAAAAGCATCGAAAATGATTTTGCCGTAGCGAGAAGTGTCTGGCACCGCGACTCCTACCACGACTCCCTCCACGGCTTTGTCCGCCAAAGGGCTGGCGGCTGTGTTCAGATCAGCGAAAACCAGTGAATCACCATTCAATACCAACCACGCATCGGGAGTAATTTGGGCGCGAGTCGCAGCTTCCAGGAATCCTCCAGCAGTCCCTTGAGGGGTGGTCTCGTTGACGCACTGCACGTGAATGCCGGCGACGGGTTGATGGGAAAAATGGTGGCTAATGATCTCGGCCTTGTAGCCGGAAGAAATGATCGCGCGTTCTAGCCCCTGTTTGCGCAAATAACGGATGACCCATTCCAGGAAAGGCTTCCCGCAAATGGGAATCATCGGTTTCGGCAGGTCCGGGTACAAAGCCTTGATCCGTGTGCCCAGCCCACCGGCGAGGACCACTGCTGTGACACGGTTCAGGTTGTAGCTCATCGAAATTGAACAAAAAATCAAAGGCCTAAATATTGGAATACAGCGAATTCTTCAGAATTGTGTATCCCTTAATCAGTTCCTCAATACCACGATCCAAGCCCCATTCAGGTTTGTATCCAGTGGATGCAACGCGAGCGTTCGAGACAATGTAATCGCGCTTATCGGGATCCTCGCCGACTGGTGCTTCCAGGTAGACGAATTTTGGCAGATGTTTTTTGATTACCTCGCAGAGTTCGATCTTCGAGAGGTTAGCGTCATCCAGACCAACATTGTAAGGCTTGCCTCGCATTTTTTCGAAGTTATTTAGCCCATGGATAAACACGCGAGCAACGTCGCGAATATGTATAAAATTGCGTTTAAAGTGGCCCTCGAAAATGACCACGGCGCGGTCGTAAATGGCACGGTAAACAAAATCATTTACCAAAAGGTCAACCCGCATGCGCGGAGACATCCCAAACACCGTTGCGAGGCGGAAGCTGATGCTGTTTTCTCTTTTCAGGACTTCTTCTTCAGCCTTCACCTTGGTCACACCGTAGCTGGAGATGGGCCGAAGCGGTGTTTCCTCGGTGCAAAATTTGCCCTTTTCTCCGATGCCATAACCGCTGTTTGTAACCGGCATGAGAATGCGCTGGTCCTTGCTCGCCAGGCGGCAGAGCATATTCACAGCCTCGTAATTCGTGGTCTGGGTTGCGATTTGGTCGGTGTTACAGATAGGCACTCCGACGAGGGCAGCCAACGGAATAATGATGTCCGCTTTGGCAACCAGGGGTTTCATTACCGACTCCTCGCGGGCATCGCCGCGGGCAATGTTAAAAGTCGAATACTGGCAGCAATCGGCCAAACTGTTCTGGCGGAACATAAAATTGTCTAAGACCGTCACCTCGTGCCCTTGCTGGAGCAGGGTTGGCGTCAAAACGGAGCCGAGATAGCCGGCACCACCAGTAATTAAAATTTTCATAGTGTTTTACAGGTCCGGGAATTTAGGCCAACAGCCCGGATTGAACAGTCTTATTTGAGAGTTAAATCGGCAAAATGCTCAAAAAACCTCAGCGATTTGATGAACTATTTCACGTCCAATGGCAAGCGAGGCGGTGGCGGCCGGGCTCGGAGCATTCAGAACATGCAGAGCGTTATGCCCCCGGACGAAGGCAAAATCCTGAATGAGGGTGCCCTCCGGGGACATAGCCTGAGCGCGTACGCCGGCGCCGCCAGGCTCTAAATCTTCCACCTGTATTTCAGGGACCAGCTTTTGCAATGCGGCACAAAAGAGCTGTTTGCTGAAAGAACGTTTAATTTCCTCCCAGCTCATTTTCTTATGTTTTCCAAGAAAGCGCCAAAGACCAGGAAAGGTAACAGAATCAAAAAAGTCACGGAGATTGATATCGGATTTTTGATAACCTTCGCGCGCAAACGCCAAAACCGCGTTTGGACCGGCCTCAATGCCGCCATGGATCAAGCGCGTAAAATGAACCCCTAAAAATGGGAACTCCGGATCCGGCACCGGATAAATTAAATTTCGCACCAGAAACTGACGCTCAGGCCGGATTTTGTAATATTCACCCCTGAAGGGAACGATGCGCGTTTCCCGTTTCTCACCTGCTGATTCCAGTACCCGATCACAGTGCAGACCCGCGCAGTTGATGACGAAATCCCCTTCAAAATCGTTTTGCGAGCTTTGAATAACCCAACCTCCACCGGACCGGGGACGAAGCTTCGTGACTTTAGCATCCGTAATAATCCTCCCGCCAAATTGCTCAATCCGACTAACCAATGCCTGGCAGACGGCCAAATAATCGACGATACCTTCCTCTGGAACTCGTAAGGCTGCGATCCCGCCCACATGAGGTTCGATTTCAACCATTGCAGAACGATCTAACATTTGCAGCCCATTCAAACCGTTTTTCTGACCCCTCTCGTAAAGGTTTTGCAGACGCTGGCGTTCGCTCTCGTCGGTCGCTACCACGAGCTTTCCACAGATTTGATGAGCAACGTGATTGGCTTCGCAAAAGGCAATCATTTCCTTTAGCCCGGTGACTGCCAGTCGTGCTTTTGCCGAACCCGGCTTATAGTACAACCCGGCATGCAGGACCCCACTGTTGTTGCCTGTCTGGTGTTGTCCAACTGCTCCCTCCTTTTCAAGAATTACAACCGAGACATTGGGGTGGAACTTGAGCAGTTCGTGGGCTGTCGCCAACCCAACAATTCCACCGCCTACAATAACAATATTCCTAAAAGCCATGCGAATGCCTTTACCGCATCGTGTTATCAAATTGGAAAGAGGTGCGCCGCATGATGAGGCCTTGAAGAAAAAAGAAGGTAAAGACATAAACCCCAGCAAACCCAAAGAAAGGAATATAGACGAGTCGCCAATTTCTTATGTGCTTGAAAGAAGACTTGTTCCAATAACAGCCAATCGCCAGGGAAATCAGGAGCGTCCAGGGCCACGTCAGGGGAATGAGGCTGGCAATGCAGTTAAGGCATACGATCGCACGCTGGATTAGGCTTGGGAAAAAACCGGGGTCTAAATCACGATGCTGCCAGTGTACGCTTAGGTTGGCCCCCATGACCTCAGCATTACGAGCATGTTTCTTTAGCAGGCCCATGGGAGCATGCCGTTTCCCCAGAGCATGTATATGTTCGGCTTCGATGTCTGTATCGGCTACTTTGCCGAACGTGCGGAGGCGTGCTAAAAAGTCCATCGACTCCCCACCGAGGGCAAAACGCTTGTCATCGAAACCATTCATCTTTTCGAACACATCTCGCCTGACGCCGTTGAATTTCTCGTCATAAATGCCTGCGAGTTTCCAGCCAAGATGGTGTGACTGAAAGACTTGTCCCCAGAAGTCATAGCGATGGAACTCAGCATCTGAATGTAGCCCAACATAGAAAGTTCCAACGATATCCGGGTCATCGAAAACTTTGGCAATTTTGCTCAATGCGTGGACGTCGCGAACTCGAATATCTGCCTGGCTAATTAAAAGAATTTTTCCCTCGGCCTGTTTCGCTCCTACATTCCAACCCACGGTCATGCCATGGTTTTCTGGGGGCAACGGGACTATCCGAACCGAAACCTTTTTTGAGAGCGGGTGTTGCTTGATTACCTCTACCGAATTATCTGTGGAGCAGCCATCAGCAAAAATGACTTCGAACGGAAAACTGGTTTCCTGATTGCACAAACTGTCTAAAATGAGTGGCAGAGTGGGGGCTTCATTTTTGAAGCTGATTACCACGCTGATTAAAGGGGGCGTTGCGCTGGTCGATTTATCCATAGGTGACGTGCCTCGAGCAGGCAGCTCAAGGCGATTGATCCGAATCCGTTCTGTGCTCTGGTGCTTCAAACATGCAAAAACCGCGTATTATAAACGTGTTGCTCTCATTTTTGGCCCGCTAGAGATAACATCGGCCATTGGAAAAGCCAAATGAAACTCATAAGTTAGACATTGGCATTTTGACTACCATGCTACAATGTGAACTCCATTGGGCGGCAAACATTTTATAGGAAAATGGCCCAAACGACTCGAAAACTCGCTAATCTATGTCTGTGAATAAAACTTCAGGAGCGACCGCCTCAGGACGCGGCTTTCTGCTTTATTTAGGGTGCCTCGTCGTGGTGCTTGGCTTCCTGTTTGCAAAAAGTTTTGAACCGGGTTACGCCCATTTTTCAAATGATGGTCCATTAGGGCCACAGGTGGCGGCGTGTAACAATGTGGTGCAATCG
The DNA here is from genome assembly GCA_028293425.1 of Verrucomicrobiales bacterium. Lineage (GTDB taxonomy): Bacteria > Verrucomicrobiota > Verrucomicrobiia > Limisphaerales > JAQGOV01 > JAQGOV01. The sequence continues at coordinate 10,387 of JAQGOV010000189.1, read as the reverse complement.
ATAACCGGCCAATGGAACGACCTGTTTTGGGTGGGAATGAATGGAGGCGGCGCGCCAGTAAACCTGAATTCAGCGCTGACTTTTCTGTTAGGTCCCGTTGGCTTTGCAAAGTTTCTTGCCCCTGTATCCCTGCTCTTCCTCGGCCTATGTGCCTGGGTGTTCTTCCGGCAGATAAAACTCAGTCCTATGCTTTGCATCGTCGCTGGTCTGGCGGCAGCTCTCAACTCCAATTTCTTCTCAAATGTGTGTTGGGGGTTAGGTTCTCGGGCTTTGGCTTTGGGTGTCATTTTTCTGGCATTGGCCGCGCTGACCCATGTTTCAGGCCGATGGGGGTGGGTGCGCATACCACTCGCAGGGTTAGCGGTTGGCATGAGTATTATGGACGCTGCGGATAATGGCGCAATCTTCAGTCTTTACGTTGGCGCTTACGCACTTTTTACGGCCTTGATCGAGGAGGGTCCCCCGGGTGCCAAAGTTTTTAAAGGCCTGGTGCGAGGAACGGTTGTAGCCGTTTTCGCAGCGATCATGGCCACTCAAGTTCTTATCAGCATTCTGGGCACCCAGTTGACTGGCATGCAAGGAATGGAGCAGGACAAGGAGAGCACCGACCAGCGCTGGGATTGGGCCACTCAATGGAGCTTGCCAAAAAGCGAAGTCGTGCGGGTGATTATTCCCGGAATTTATGGTTACCGTATGGATACCCCTGATGGCGGCCAATATTGGGGGAAAGTAGGCCAGCAGCCGGGATACGAAAAGAATTTGAGCGGCTATCCACGTTACAGCGGGGCAGGGGAGTACGCGGGAGTGCTAGTGATCTTGATTGCTGCCTGGGCGATTGGCCTTTCCTTCGTAACGGGGAGCAAAACTTTTACGCTTCGGGAACGCAAGCTGATCTGGTTTTGGACAGCTGCCGGTTTTATATCATTGCTTCTGGCCTTCGGCCGCTATGCTCCGTTCTACCAGTTCCTGTATAAACTTCCCTATTTCTCCACCATCCGAAACCCTATCAAGTTCATGCACCCCTTTCATCTTTCGGCCATGATTCTCTTTGGCTACGGATTGCTGGGGCTGAGCCGCCGTTATCTGGAAGACTTCTCGATCAAGCCTCTATCCATGATGGAGCAAGTGAAGGCTTGGTGGTCGAAGGCGCTTGGGTTTGAAAGAAAGTGCGGCTATGGCTTGGCAGCGACAATTGTCTTAAGCTTCCTTGGTTTTATGTGGTTTTCGGCGGATGGAAAATCTATTAAAGATTACATTTCCAGCCCGGCGTTTGATGCAAGCCTCGCAGCGAACCCGGCGGCGGCTGCACAAACCGCAACCGAGATCAGCCGACACGCTCTTCATGAGATTGGGTTTTATTTAATGTTTCTAATCGTCTCAGCGGGCCTGATTATCCTAATCATGAGTGGCGTATTCTCTGGCAAAAGAGCCCGGTGGGCCGTGCTTTTGCTTGGCCTGGTGTTAATAGTCGATCTTGCCCGCGCCAACGCGCCGTGGATCAAATATTATAGTTACCAGGAGAAGTATGCTTCCAATCCAGTGGTGGATATCCTGAAGGACAAGCCATGGGAGCACCGTGTTTCAATGCCAATGTTCCAGATCGATCGGAACTTTTCACTGCTGCAACAGGTTTACCAGGTGGAATGGCTCCAGCACCATTTTGCATACTATAATGTGCAGTCCCTCGACATTCCACAGGAGCCGCGCGTTCCGGTAGACAAGTTCGCTTATCGTCAGGCTCTGGCCACGAACATCGTTCGCCTCTGGCAATTGACAAATACTCGTTACGTTTTTGGCTTGGGAAACGGATTTGTGGAGCAGTTCAACCAGCAATTGGACCCCGCTCAAAAACGTTTCCAGGTGAAAACCTTTTTCAACCTCGTCCAGACTGCAAACGGAAACATAACGGCACAAACAACGGCGGACGGCCCTTTCTCCTTGATAGAGTTTACGGGTGCCCTTCCGCGGGCCAAACTTTACAGCCAATGGCAAGTTGTCACGAATAATCAGGCGATGCTGCAAGAACTTGCGAAGCCCGATTTTGACCCGGCAAAGACGGTTTTGGTGGGAAGTTCGCTAGCCGCTACGGTAAACCCATCCGCGAATCCTGGCACTGTGGAGATCACAAGCTACTCCCCCAAACACATTCAGCTCAAATCCGATTCGGAACCGGCGACCCTTCTGCTTCTGAATGACAAATATGACCCTAGCTGGAAGGCGAAAATCGATGGGAAGCCAGCAGAGGTGCTGAAGTGCAACTTCTTTATGCAAGGCCTGCAACTCCCTCCCGGCAAACACGCTATTGAGTTTAGCTTTGAGCCGCCAATCAAGGGTCTCTACGTAAGCTTAGCTGCATTTATCCTCGGTCTGCTGCTGTGTGGAATTTTGGTCATCACTCAACGAGCGGATGAAAGCACACGGAGCCGCGAGAGCAGCCGCGGCGAAAAGATGCAAACAGTGAGGAGCTAGGTAGTTTTAGCGCAATTTTGAAATGAGCCACCAGGAAACGTATTACCGGAATAATACCGCTTACGCCGAATTCCTGGCGGGGTGGGACGCCGCTTTCTATTCCAAATATGTGCGCACGCTTGCTCCTGAAAAAAGGGGCGGACGCGTGCTCGACGTTGGCTGCGGTGTCGGTCAGGTGGTGGGTCAACTCAGCGGTGGTGGTTTTGAGGCTTACGGAGTGGACGTTTCACAGCCCAACATCGAGCGTGCGCGGCAATTTTCCGAGCGCTGCCAGCTTTACGACGGCAAACGCCTGCCGTTTCCTGATCAGCACTTTAATACGGTTGGGGCCTTGAACGTGCTGGAGCATGTAGACGAGCCTGAAGCCTTCCTGAAGGACCTGGTGCGCGTCACTGAAGTCGGGGGACGCGTGGTTGTTTCCAGTCCCAATTTTTTCCGCGTGTTTGGCTTCCGTGACTACCATCCGAGGATGCGCGGAGTTGGTAATAAATGGCGCAACTGGAAGCGTATCCAGGAAAAGCGCCGCCAGATGAAGCATTCTCCTGATACCATCCGATTTGACCATATGACTCCGATTGTGAAGGAGCCCTTTACTCCGGATGACGACGCGATAGTGGCTACGAACCCTTTTGATATGGCTTTTTTCCTGCGTCGCGCCGGGTGTGAGATCCTCAGCGTAGCCTGCACAGACCGCGATGTGGCAAAGCCAGTTGACTTCCTCCTGAACTTGACCCCGTTTCGCTTTCTGATGTTCAACAGCTTTGTGGTCGCCCGCCGGCTGAACTGATAGCAGGCTACAATCCTGTAGGGTGATCCAAAAACACCCAGGGGATCTTGAACCTTTTCGATAAATCTCCTGCAAGCGCTTTCACACCGAAGGTTTCGGTAGCGTAGTGCCCCCCATAGAGGGCATTGATGCCGAGATCTTCGGCCAGCGCATAGGTCCAATGTGGTCCTTCGCCGGTGATGAAGGTATCCACACCTTCAGTGGCCGCAATTTTCAGTTGGCTGCCGGCACCACCGGTCACCACTCCAATTCGGCGGCACATGGTGAGCCCACCGGGCAGCACAATGGGCTTGGTTCCGGTGGCTTTGGCTAAACGGTGTGTGAGTTCCTCTCTTGAAATGTTTGCCTTCGCTTGCACCCCCAGGTGCTGGCCTTTTTCAAAGAAGAATGGTTGCAGGTTCTTCAAGCCAAGGCTTTTTGCCAATTGCACGTTGTTCCCTAGCACGGGGTGCGAGTCCAATGGCAGATGAGAGCTGTAAACGGCGACATTGTGCGTCATGAGCAGCCGAATTAGCTCATAATTGCGTCCAGTCCAGGGCTGAATGGGGCTCCAGAACAAACCGTGGTGGACCAAAAGCAAGTCTGCCTTCGCCGCGATGGCCATTTGCAAGGTGGTCAGCGAGGCGTCCACGGCAGCGGCGATCCGCCGCACCTGGCCACTATTTTCCACCTGCAGGCCATTCACGGCACCGTCATAATCCTTAATTTCACTCGTCCGCAGAGCGCGATCACAATACGGGACGATCTCTTTCAAAGCGGCTGCTGCCATGGCTGAAAGGTTGAACCGGGCTGGTCAAAAAGCAAACCTGGATATCGCCGAGTTCCCGTGCAAAGCGGTCTTTTGCGTTTTTGGTTCTCAAAACGAAGTATGCGTAAGTTCTCGCGGTCATGAGGGGGTTTAGAAAAAAGATGACAATTTTTCATCAGTTCTGTTGAAATCTCCGCTAACATTCCTATAGTGCGCAGGTTTGATGAATGATCATGAATGGTTCTGACTCCGGGCTTCCCCCCTGGGACATCCAGGCGGCCCGCAATTTATACAACATCCAAAACTGGGGTGCCCGGTACTTCGATATCAACGAAGCGGGGCAGGTGGTTGCAAAACCGCTCCAGGAAGCTGGTGCCAGCGTTGAAATCTCGGATATCATTGCGGAGGCGAGAGGCCGCAACTTGAGGTTTCCGCTGCTAATTCGCTTTCAGGACATCCTGCGCCACCGGGTTGAGTCCATCAACCTGGCATTCCGGAGCTCGATCAAGGAATATAACTTCCAAGGCAAATACCAAGGTGTTTTTCCGATCAAGGTGAACCAGCTCAGGGAAGTCGTGGAAGAAATCCTCGATGCCGGGAAGCCTTACCAGTTTGGTTTAGAGGTTGGGAGCAAGCCTGAATTGTTTGCCGGTCTGGCGCTTCAAAACCAGCCTGGAGGGGTGATTATCTGCAACGGCTACAAGGATGTTGAGTTCATCAAGATGGCCTTGCTTGGCATCAAGCTAGGCAAACGGGTCATTATGGTGGTGGAGAAATTGGAGGAACTCCGCCAAATCATCACGGTGTCCAAGCAAATTGGCGTGGAGCCGCTCATTGGCATCCGTGCCCGACTCTTGAGCAAGGGTATGGGCAAGTGGGCGGAGAGCGGGGGCGAAAATGCCAAGTTTGGGCTGAGCACCACAGAAATGCTGGCAGCTACTGAGATGCTCAAGGCCGAGGGCTTGATTCATTGCTTTAAGCTCCTTCACTTCCATATCGGATCCCAGGTGCCCGACATTTTAACCGTAAAAAAGGCTGTCCAGGAAGCCTCCCGCTTTTACGCCAAGCTGTATAAAATGGGTTTTCACATCCAATTTGTGGACGTGGGTGGCGGCCTCGGCGTGGATTACGACGGCAGCCGTTCCGCGTTCGATAGCTCAACGAACTACACGCTGCAGGAGTACACAAACGACATCGTTTATTACATCGCCGACGTGTGCAACGCCGAGAAAGTCCCGCACCCGGACATCGTCAGCGAGAGCGGGCGCGCGATTGTGGCGCATCATAGCGTTCTGATAGTGGAGGTGTTCGGCTCGATTGAAAAACAGCGCCCTTCCATAGCATTGCCATACGGGGAGAACGAACATCCGCTGGTGCGAGAACTCCTCGACATGAAGAAGAACATTTCCAAGCTGAACAAGCTGGAAGCTTTTCATGATGCGCTGGAACGAAAGGACGATGCTCATCACATGTTCACTTTGGGCATGATGGATTTGCCCGACAAAGCCAAGATTGAGGAGCTTTACTGGGAAATTAGTCACGAAGTGGTCCAAAGTTTCCGTGGCCAGGCGTATATCCCGGAAGAAATCCGGAAGCTGGAGGACAGCCTGGCTGATCAGTATCTGTGCAATTTCTCAGTGTTCCAATCGTTGCTCGATCATTGGGCGCTCGGGCAACTTTTCCCGATTATGCCTGTGAGCCGGTTGAACGAACGCCCGACCCGGGAAGCAACGCTGGTGGATATCACCTGCGATTCTGATGGGCAGATCAACAAGTTCATCGATTTGAGGGACGTGCGGGATACATTGCCCCTTCACCAATTGAACAAGAACGCGAGCGGAGGACAGGAGCCGTATTATCTCGGTTTCTTCCTCATGGGTGCTTACCAGGATATCATGGGCGATTTGCACAACCTGTTCGGCCGTGTGAATGAAGTTCATGTGTTTCTGGACCCTGATGAACCGGCCGGTTATTACGTGGAGGAAGTGATTGAAGGAACCACCATATCTCAGGCGCTTACCTCGGTGCAATACGATGAAAATGAGCTCAAGCGGCAGATGAAGGCGCAGGTGGATGAAGCGATCAAGTCGGATAAGATGAAACCTTCCGAAGCCATGCGCCTGCTGGATGATTATGAACGTGGTCTTCGGGAATATACGTACCTCAACATCTGAGCCAGCCCGCATGCCCGAGCCCGCTCCCAATGCTGAGTTGCTGAGGGCGCTGGGGCGCCTGCTGCGAGGACTTTCCGCGCTGTTTTGGGGATTGCCCATTGCGCTGGTAATTTGCGTTCAGTCGGCCAAGGGCGATTGGTTTCGGCCGATGGGCGTGTTTCCTGCATTGGCGGCCACGGCTGTGCTTTACTATGGTTTGCATCTGCTCGGCAATTTTCAGAGCCAGGAACGGGTTTGGATATCTGCCTTGGAGCGGGCGAAGGTAATCGCCCTCGTGAACATCGCTCTCTCCCCCTTCCTCTTTTGGTATAACAAAGTTCCGGGGCAGACCTTTTTCGCCATGATTGTTTCTTTTTTGGCTTTATCCGGTTTGGGTTACCTGATGGCCTTAAACCCGGTGCTTTGGCGTCTGGCGGCCATGCTGCCAGATGAAACCCTTCGGCAGGAAACAAAGTTTTTTACCACGTTCAATCGCTACCTGCTGATCGTTTGTTTTGGGCTGGTCTTGTTCTTCACCAGTATCGCCTGGACGAATGCTGCCATGATCGATCAGGTATTCGATTTTGCTATTTCGTACATACCGCCGGACCGTCGGCCATTGCCGTTGCTGATTTTGGCAGACAAAGGCGCAGGCCTTTGGATTGTGCTATTTCTGGTCCTTTTGCCCGTGGCGATGACCATGGCCCTGATTTGGAAAATTAAAGAGGTGATTTTCTCAAGTGTTTTTGGCCTCGACCATTAAAGGGCGCGCTGTTTCAGAGTTTTGGCGCTAAACTTTTCGGCTCAATTTCAAAGCTTGCATTCAAGGTTGAATCGGATAACGTTCACGGCTCGCTGTATCGAATAATCCTTACAGCAAACGTGTTTATTTAGATTTTATGGCTACAGCAAACGATCTCCGCCGTGGCATGGCGATTAACTACAATGGCGACATCGCTGTCGTTCTCGACAGCCAACACCGTACCCCTGGCAACTTGCGCGCTTTCGTTCAGGCGTCTATCCGCAGCATACGCACTGGCAAGTCTTCCGATGTGCGATTCAGCTCCACTGAAAAAATCGTAGTCATCCCCATGATGACCCGGAAGATGGAGTTCAGCTATAAGGATGGCGAAGACTACGTTTTCTCCGACCCTGAGAATTACGAGACCGTCAATATTGCTCCGGAAATTGTAGGCGATGCAAAGCACTACATGATGGAAAACCAGATCGTCACCGTCACGTTTGTGGAAGATAAAGCGGTTAGTATCGAGATACCCTCCAGCGTTATTTTGACCGTCACGGATGCGCCTGAAGGCATCCGCGGTGATTCCGCGAATAATGTGCAGAAGTCAGTCACTATGGAGACGGGCATCGTCGTTCAGGCGCCGCTGTTTATCAAAACCGGTGAGAGGCTTAAAATTGATACTCGCACCGGCAAGTATATGGAACGCGCTTGAATTAAGCTTTCAAACAAAAAGGCCCGCCATTTTGGCGGGCTTTTTTGTTCGTCCGGTTATGCTTGTTTAATCCTGAGCTTCCAGCGCGGCACGGTAGCCATGCTTTTTACCCAGGGAAAGGCAGGCGCTCAAGGACTTCATTCCGCCTGTGCATGTAGGGTGCGAGAGACTCGCCGCGGCAACACAGGCGCCCGTTTGCAGGCAGCGGGCCAAATCCCATCCTTCGTGCAAACCGAGCAGAACACCGGCACAAAAGGCATCGCCCGCCCCAGCCGTCCCGGCCACAAATTTCTCCGGCAGCTTCAGGGATGGCTGCCACACATCCTCGCCCTTGCGAGTGCGAGCAAAACCGCCTTCAGGGAAGTGGATGACTACGACCTCTCGGACGCCGCTTTGAAGGAGAGCACCCGCAGCATGGCGTAAAGCCACTGTGTCAAGCTTCCCATCCGGCCGCCGAACCTTAAATCCCGTTGTCTTTCCGGCCTCAATCTCATTGAGGATGCAGTAATCCACATAACGCAGGGCAGGGGTTACGATTTTTGCAAAACGATCGCTATCTTCGCTGACCACGTCCACACTGGTCTTGATGCCAGCTTCCTGGGCCGCAGCGAGCAGTCGGGCAGCCTTGGTGCCGAATTTCGCATCCGCCTCATCCAAGGCATCGAGCAGCAGCAGATAACCAAGGTGGAAAATAGAGGCTTTAACCTTTGTGAAATCCAGCTCTTCACCCTTCCAGAAGGCATTGGCGCCACGATAATGGAAAAAGGTGCGATGGCCATTGCGGACCTCGGTCATCACATCGGTGTAAGAGGTGTCCGCGGCATCCGTTGGCCGCAGATATTTAGTGTCGATCTTTTGTTTGCGGCAATCTTCCACGATCGCGCTGCCCAGCGCGTCTTTTCCGACAAACCCCGCGGCATACAGCGGGAAATCGGCGCCTAATTTTGCCAGGTCCACGAGCACGTTGTAGGGGGCTCCGCCGGTGCCTTGGGATTGGCTGGAGATATTGGCCAGCGATTCTCGTTGCGGGTAAACGTCAACCAATTTGACCTGGTCGATAATCCAGTTTCCTCCGGCGAGGAGGCCGTGGCGTGATTTTTTTGTTTTCATAACTGGCATGCAGCTCTTTGGTATTGCTCCCCGGTGTGCCGGGCGTTCAAACCCAAACGATGTCGAAACCCGCAAAAACCCTGAAGCTAATGAAATGGAAACAAGCGGCTGGTGGCAAGCCAAAAGACAGTTTCAAAAGAGCTGGCTTGAATCTTTGGCTCAGCAAGGGCGTCCTTTCAACACGCATGTTTCGATTAATCATCGTTCTGTTGGGCATTGTCTTCTGTTCATGGTTCAGCCTGGGCGCCCAACCACAGCAACTACAAAACGCCCGGCGCGTTCTTTTCCTTGGGGACAGCATTACCCACGGGGGCTTGTACATTGATTATCTGGAGGGCTATTTGCTGACCCGATACCCCGAGAAACATTGGGAAATCATTAACCTTGGATTGCCAAGCGAGACAGTTTCCGGCCTTTCGGAGCCGGGTCATGCGGGCGGGCAGTTCCCTCGGCCGGACTTGCACGAACGCTTGGACCGCGCCTTGGAGAAGGTTCAGCCGGACCTGGTGTTTGCCTGCTACGGCATGAATGATGGGATCTATTATCCCTTGGATGATGCGCGGTTGCGGAGCTACCAGGAGGGCACTCGCAAGCTCCGCGCGAAGGTGCAGGCGGCTCATGCGCGGATCATTCACATCACTCCTCCGACGTTCGATCCTGAGCCGATCAAGTCCAAAACGCTTCCGGCAGGGCTGGAGGTGTATCCCTCACCCTATGTCGGTTACAATGATGTCCTTGGAAAATTTTCCGATTGGTTGGTTGAACAAAGGGCAGGGGACTGGACCGTCATCGATCTTCACCGCCCCATGGATCGATACCTGGCTCAGCGGCGTAAAACAGACCCCCGGTTTCACTTGGCTGGTGACGGAGTGCACCCGAACGGGGTTGGTCACTGGATATTTGCCCGAGAAATTCTCCTGGCTTTGCGAGTTCCCAGCGAGGTGGATACAACTGTGGTGGACGGATCAGAATCAGTCACCAGATCCTCGAACGAAGGCTTTCGATTTGAATGGAAGACACGTATTCCCATGCCCATGGACCCTTCATGGGATCCGAATGTCTCTGAAGAGGTACGAAGGCTCTTTAATGTGCATCAGGTGAAGGTAATCCATTTATCCAAGGCCAAATACAGGCTCAAGGAGGGGGACACGGAGGTTGGCACCTTTACGAAGGAGGAACTTGCAACGGGCTTGGATCTCCTGAATTTTTCGGCGCTTACCACTAATCAAAAGGCGAAGGAATTGTTTAAATTAGTGCATCGAAGGCAGCGCATTTTGACAGATGCCTGGTTAACAGAAGTTGGACATAAGCGACCAGGCATGGCAAAGGGTTTGCCAATGGATGCAGCACAAACCAAGGCTTCGGAAATCGAGAAGCAGATGCGCGCCCTGGCCCAACCGGTCACACTTTCGCTTTCTCTGGTTCCCGAGTAGCACAACCTCGGCGGAACCGGGAGCATTCAGGACCATTCTCCGTCTCACTATTCGTGAGCTTGGGTAAGAAACTGATTTTGATGCTCCTAATCGCGTTGTGCTTGGGATGTCCCCTTTGGGCTAGGATAAATGTGGTCACTCTCCCCGACCGCGACACGGCCCAACTAACCATCTACAACTCGGTCGACCTGACACTCGTCAAGGAAACGCGTCACCTCACCTTCCGCAAA
>JAQGOV010000176.1 GCA_028293425.1 Verrucomicrobiales bacterium | reverse complement strand
TCATTCCGTCCCTTAAGCAGGAGTTCTGGGATGACGTGATCGGGCGCGTGCCTGATCCGGTGAGTCCTGTGAACATAAGCTCAAAAAAATCTTACGAGGAAGCAAAATGGACCGGTTACGATGTGGTGCTGGATGTTTTCCCGGACGTATTCGCTTGGGGAGTGCTGCTGCTGCCCAAGGACATTAAGCCAGGTGAACGGCGTCCAGTGGTCGTTTGCCAGCATGGCTTGGAAGGAGTGCCGGAGGATACCATCACGCGTGATCCGAAGGTTTCGGGTTTTCAATATTACAAGGGATTTGCCGCGCAATTGGCAGACAGGGGTTTCGTCGTGTTTGCTCCCCATAATCCTTATCGTGGGCACGACGATTTTCGAGTGCTGCAACGCAAGGCTAACCCTCTCAAGCTCTCGCTGTTTTCTTATATCATCGCTCAGCATGACCGTATCCTCGAATGGTTAAGCCAGCAGCCGTTTGTCGATCCGGAGCGGATGGGATTCTACGGGCTTTCTTATGGCGGCAAGACGGCGATGCGCGTTCCGGCAGTGTTGGATCGCTATGTTTTGTCCATTTGCTCCGGTGACTTCAACGAATGGGTACGCAAGAACGTCAGCGTCGATCAAGGCTTGAGCTACATGTTCACCATGGAATATGAAATGCCTGAATGGAACCTGGGGCATACATTTAATTATGCAGAAATGGCAGCCTTGATCGCTCCTCGCCCTTTCATGGTGGAGCGCGGGCACAATGATGGGGTCGGGGTGGATGAGTGGGTAGCCTACGAGTATGCCAAAGTCCGGCGACTTTATCATCGGATGAATTTGGGCGAGCGCACCGAACTCGAGTTCTTCAACGGACCTCATACCATCAACGGCAAAGGCACCTTTGACTTCCTTTCCAAACACCTGAAGTGGACCGGGGATGCAAAATGAAAAAGCTTCATCGAATGCCGATGAGGCGGCGCACTTTCATCAAGACTGCCTCTGTCTTCGCCATTGGCGCGGGTTTGGGGGTTGCGGCGGAAAAGAAAAGTATTTCCGAAGCTTTTGACCGGGAAGTGCTTGCCTTCATGGAGCCCCGCCAGATCCCTGGCGGAGCCTTGGCCGTGGTGAAAGATCGGCGGCTGATCTATGCCAAGGCTTATGGGTGGGCAGATCGGGAGAAGAAGGTACCCGCGCGTCCGGACTCGCTTTTCCGAATCGCTAGCATATCAAAACCGATCACCGCTGCTGCAATTATGCAGTTGGTGGAAAAAGCCAAACTGAAACTGGAACAGCCAGCGTTTGACTTGCTGGGCTCCGATTACTGTCCCAGCGGCAACTCCCCTCTCGATGCTCGGATTCGTCAGACTACTATCCGCAATTTGCTGGATCACACGGGCGGGTGGGACCGCGAGAAAAGCTTCGATCCGATGTTCCGCTGCAAGACCATTGCTGAAAAACAGGGTGTTCCGTGTCCGCCTAAATCCCGTGATGTGATTTGTTACATGTTGGGGCAAAAGCTCGATTTTGATCCGGGATCGAGCTATGCCTATTCCAACTTCGGGTATTGTGTTCTCGGTCGAATTATTGAAAAAGTTACTGGGTTGCCCTACGACCGTTACGTTAAAGAAAACGTGCTCGCTCCTTTAAGCATCAACCGGATGCGGCTTGGGCAAAGCTGCGAATCCGTCTCCGGTGAAGTAAAGTATTACACTCCCGAAAATGGCAGGGTAAAAAGCGTCTTCGCTGATGCCACCGTTCCCTGGCCTTACGGCGGCTTCTGCCTCGAGGCCATGGATGCGCACGGGGGCTGGTTGGCTTCCGCGGTGGACCTGGCACGCTTCGCATCCGGTCTGCAGGACCCTTCGGCATGTCCAATTCTACAGTCCTCAACTCTTGCCGCCATGTATGAGCGGCCTGCCCCGCCGGTTAGCCGGGATTCGGATGGCAAACCGAGTTCTTCTTACTATGGCTGTGGCTGGATGGTCCGGCCTGTCGGCTCCAAGGGCAAAGCCAACTACTGGCACAATGGCAGCCTGCCCGGAACTTATACCCTGCTGGTTCGAAGGTCGGATGGTTTGAGCTGGACGGTTCTGTTCAACCAGAGAAGCGAGGACAAGGAGCAGCCCGACTCAGCCCTTGATCCCGCCATGCACAGAGCCGCCGATGCCGTGGCGGAGTGGCCCACCAATAATCTGTTCTCCGATTTTGCCTAAATAGGCACTGGTTAGAACAAACGCCGGCGGAATGGATGAAACTAAATCATTTTCTCCAACTCGCGATGATTAACTTTGCCAGTCCCTAGTTTGGGAATGTCTTTTACAAATCGCACCTCGCGGGGAACGGCCAGGTTTGGTAACCCTTTTTCCCTGATGGCCGCGCGAACCTCATCGAGTTGCAGGCGGGCTTCGTTGGTGACCGCGATCAACGTCTCCCCTTTTGCCTCATCCGGGCGGCTCACAACCGCAACCTGACAACGCAGTCCGTATTGTGGAAAAGCTCCTGCGAGCGCTTCTTCCACCGCGGTAAGACTCACCATCTCACCGCTGATCTTGGCAAAGCGCTTTAGGCGGCCGAGGATATGGAGAAATCCCTCGTCATCCATTTTCACGATATCCCCGGTATCATACCAGCCGTCGAGTGCTCGGAACTTGGCATTGGCCTCCGGGTTAAGATAACCGCGCATAATGTTGGGACCGCGCACCAGCAGCCGGCCGCCTTCCTCAACGCCCTGCACAGCCTCAAGCTTGTGCTCAATACAAGGAAGAAAACGGCCCGCCGAGCCCGCCTTGAGCTGCAAGGGCGTGTTGGCGGTGACGCAGGGGCTGCATTCGGTGGCTCCGTAGCCCTCGATGATTCGCACGCCAAACCGTTTCATCCAGGTGCTGGCGGTGGCTTCCTGGACTTTCTCGGCGCCGGCGAACAAATAACGAAGCGCCCTGAAATCATACGGATGAGCTTTCCTGGCATAGCCGTTCAGGAAAGTGTTGGTCCCAAACATGACCGTGCAATCCAGGTTATAAAATGCTGTGGGAACAACCCGGTAGTGGAGGGGCGACGGATAAATGAATGTGTAAACCCCTCGAACCAGGGGCAGCAGCATCCCAATTGTTAGCCCGAAACTGTGGAACAATGGCAGTGCATTGAAGAATCGGTCGGTATCCATGAGGTCGATCACCACCAGCATTTGACGAATGTTGGTGAGCAGGTTCCCGTGGGTGAGTTCCACCCCTTTCGGCATTCCCTCCGACCCGCTCGTGAAAAGAACCACAGCGGTCGAGTGATGGTCGAGGTGACCGCGAACAATCGATTGAATGTTAGACCGAACCTTCAGCAGTGCCCCCAGTTTTTTGAGCCTTGTGATCTGCTGCCGCACATCCTCCAGGTAAATCATCTCCACGCCCGCTGCTTCAAGGGGTTTTGCATCGAACTTGGAACGCTCCAGGAATTTGCGCGAGGTGATGATTTGTTTTAAGCCGGCCAGTTGGATACAGGAAAGCATCGTCGAGGTCCCTGTGGTGTAATTGAGTACGGCTGGCACCTTCCCGAGTAACCAGAGGCTGATCAGGGCCACAGGTGTTCCGCTTACATTCGGCAACAGGATGCCTACACGTTCCACATCACGTCCAAGGCGCGATTCCCATGCGGATGCCAATAAATGCGCTCCGATTAGGAGCTTGCGATAGTTGAGCCGCTGGTAGCTTAAATCTTCAAGCACCACTCGTTTCGGGAATAGCTCCGACGTTTCGATGATTGCTGCCGGCAGGTTATTCGGTCCGTGTTCCATCTCCACTTTAAACTGCTGCTCGATCATGCGGTCATAAAGCCACAAGGTCAGTACGCTCCGCGCATGCGCGGTGCTGGTATTTTCCAAATGGGGAGGAGTATGGACTGGGCTGAAATGAGCAGAGATCTTGGGGAACCATTTTTTCTCATCCTGGTTCGGCGAGAATGGGAGGCGATGAGCGCCGCGAAGGTAGCAGGTGATGACTTTCGCCCCTGTCTTATGGAGCAGAAAACCGGTGCCGTCGAAAAGCTTCATCAGGCTGCCCGTGCGTGAAAGACGCCCTTCGGCAAACAGCACCAGCCTGCCCTTGGCTTCCAGGAACTCCGCCATTCGCTTCACCGCATAGGGCGAGGTTGTATCGATCGGGAAAGTTCGTCGATTGATCATGATTTTGCGATGGAACCAGCTGGTCTCGGCGGAGACGCTCGAAACCACGCACCTCCAATCTTCATCAAGGATTGCCAGAAGAAAAAACCAATCTAGCCACGAGGTGTGGTTGGGGATCAGCAGGACAGGCCCCGGGGTGTTGAGTACCTCTTCGTTGTAACCGCGAAAACGGTAAAGCAGGCGGGCCACAAATTTGGCAATGGACCTGATACTCATGAAATCCACCCCAACAAAATCACCGCGTTTGACTTCACACTCTTCACGGAAGCTATGGTTAGCATGATTTCAGCCAGTGACAACGCAGGAATTACGATGCCGGGCGGGCCTGATCAGCCTTCGACCAAGCATCTCGGACTGAACTCAGAATTTAGTTTGATCCTGGCTTGGATGAATTCCAAATTGCGTCAGTTTCTCCCGCATGGTCAATCGGGAAACGCCAACCCAGCGCGCGGCTTTGGCCTGATTGCCGTGCGCCAGTTGGATTGCTTGGTTGAAAATTTCGCGCTCCGCCATCTGCAGGATCCGGTTGTGCGCGTCATCCAGCTCACCACGCTGGGCTGCAAACAGCAGGTCGCTCACGAGAGTTTTCAATGATTGATCGACCGAGGAGATCGGGGTGCTGAGCTTGGAAAGTGCAGC
Source organism: Verrucomicrobiales bacterium (assembly GCA_028293425.1). Classification (GTDB taxonomy): domain Bacteria; phylum Verrucomicrobiota; class Verrucomicrobiia; order Limisphaerales; family JAQGOV01; genus JAQGOV01. The sequence continues at coordinate 21,645 of JAQGOV010000176.1, read as the reverse complement.
TCGAACGTGGTCCAGGTTGATGGAAAATCCCCGCGCCAGGAGAAGGACTTTGCGAACTACATTCTCCAACTCGCGCACATTTCCCGGCCATGGCTGGGTCTGCAGAAATTCCAAGGCGTCCGGCTGGATGGAAGGTTGGGGAAAACCCAATTCTTTCCCATATTTCTGCAGGAAATAGCTTGTCAGGTCCGGGATATCTTCAGGGCGTTCCCGCAGAGTGGGAAGCTTCATAACTACCACGCTCAATCGGTAATAAAGGTCCTCGCGGAACTCTTTGCGCTGCATGCTCAAGGCCAAGTCACGATGCGTCGCCGCGATCACTCGGACGTCCACTGGAATGGTTTCTTTTCCTCCGAGACGTTGAATGGTTTTTTCCTGTAAAACGCGCAGCAGCTTAACCTGGGTGCTCAAGCTCATGTCGCCGATTTCATCTAGGAAAATCGTGCCATTGTGCGCCTGCTCGAAACGGCCGATTCGGCGGAACTCAGCCCCAGTGAATGCACCCCGCTCATGCCCGAAGAGCTCGCTTTCCAGGAGAGTTTCCGGGATGGCCGCGCAATTAATCGCCACAAATGGCGCCTGGGCTCTCTCGCTGTGGTGGTAAAGCGCACGGGCAATCAATTCTTTCCCTGTGCCCGTTTCACCCAGGATAAGCACGCTGATCGGTTTGGATGCAACCCGCCCAATTTCCTTGTAGATGTTCTGCATCGCACGGCTATGTCCTACGATCGCGTTGCCGTCGGACTCCGCCGATCCAATCTTAACGGGATCGGACATGGCTCGGCTGCTCTCGAGAGCTTTGCCGACCAATTCCAACAGTGCCGGCATTTCGAATGGCTTCACCAAGTAATCATACGCGCCAAACTTAGTCGCTTCGATCGCCGTTTCCGTCGTGCCATGGGCCGTCATCACGATGATTGGCAAGAGTGGTTTGGCCTCATGAAGCTGCCGGACTAAATCCAGCCCATTGAGCCCGGGCAGGCGGACATCCGTAATCACCAGGTCGAAATGCTCGCGGCTTGCCCGGTCAAGACCTTGATCGCCCCGTTGCTCCAGGACTACCTCAAGCCCCTCCTCGGCCAGGATGCGCCGCAGAATCGTGGCGATGGCGGTGTCGTCTTCAATCAGTAGGATTTTTGATCGTGCAATCATGTTTCAACTCGTGGAAGCACAATACCAAAGGTCGTTCCACGGCTGACCTGGGTTTGATATTGCAGGATACCGCCATGCTTTTCAACGATCCGCGCCGCTATCGAGAGCCCCAGTCCAGTGCCGGTCTCCTTTGTCGTGAAAAATGGATCAAAAAGCCTCTTTTCGACGTCGGGCGCTATACCTCTGCCTGTGTCACAAACCTCAAGAATCACTACCTCTCTGACTTTGTCCTTTAAACGCATGGTGTCTGTTCGGGCTCGCAGGGTTACTGTGCCGTCCTCCATAATGCTGTCCGCTCCATTCTGAATCAAGTTGATCAGCACCTGCTTGAACTGCTGCGGGTCTATTCGCACCAGGGCCTGCGGGCCAGGCTCTACTTCAAGCTTAATATTCATTTGCGCCAAGGGTGGACCAAGTAGTGTTTGTGCCTCCTTCAATGCTTTCTCCGCCGATACCACCGCAAATTGTGGTTCTGATGGTTTGGCAAAGAGCAAAACGTCTTTCACGATTCTTTCCAACCGGTGGATTTCATTCTCAATGATCCCGGCATCTGAATGCTCCTGCGAACCAGGGCGAAGATGCTTGTTTTGAATATACATCCAGGCCTTGATGGCCGTCAGTGGGTTCCGGATCTCATGGGCCACCCCTGCCGCCAGCATTCCAAGAGAAGCCAGTTTTTCTTGCCTTTCAATGATGGCAGTGCTCTCCACCAGCTTCATCCGGAGGGGCATAATCATTTCCCGATACACCATTATCGCTAGGGATGCGAGCGCTGCCATCAGGAAGAAAAGGGCGCCAAACATCACCCGCCGGAAAAGGTTCAGCGAACGCCGGGAATCATCCAGGAACTTCGTGAGCGACTCCCGGTGCGCATCTCTTAAATCATAGGCAAGAGTCAGCAGTCCTTTGGAGATTTCTTCGACCTTCGCCCTGCTCGTGGGGGGGACGGACGCGGAATCCGAAGCTTGGAGGCTTTTCACAAAGTTGGTGGCCGCGTCCAGATAATGGTCATACGTGCTGTCGATCCGATTGAGGATTGCCACTTCAGGCGCTGTTTGCAGACTAGGCCGCTGCTGATCGATCCAACCATTCAGAGCAGTGCATTCCTGGCCAAAAAGCAGCCATTCTTCTGGGGCTTTAGTGGCGGTGAAGCGGGCCAACCGGGAGTTGAGTTCTTGAAGGGTTGCCCGGAAGTGATCGCCCGTTTGAAAACTTTCAATCTGGGACGGGGTGAGCTTGTCTGTTAATTCCTGAAAACGTTGCCACGCAATATGGGCGGCCCAACCCATCAGCAGTGCGGCCAGCACAATCGCCGAACCAAATGCAAAAAGCCGAAACTGGATTCCCACACGCATAGAGTGATAAGTAAGTTACCCGTCCTGATTACGAAATTGCCACAACGGCTCCCCCGGGGAGCATTCAAATCGGCTCAAAAGCTTCATATTGTGGCACTTCCACCGTTCACACGAACTGGCACACCCAAAGCTTGAGCAGAATCTGTGTCATTCGCAAATCTAGATTCCAGTTTGCGAAAATGATTTCCGACCGAATAAATTTGTCGCCAGGCCGAATGGCACTGGCGGCGTCGAATCTCCCACCCGGAGTAGGGCGGTGAGTGAACCACACACCTGTGGTTGGCAAACACGCGCGCGCTGGCCACAGGTGTATTGGTGGTTCCAAAGCGGTCAGAATGCGGGTGAAAGTGTGGTTTTAAGCATAGCCGCCCCCGGCCATGAAAATTGTTCGCAACCTCAGACTCAAAACGCTCAAAGCCATGGCATTGGTTAACCGAGAACATCTCCAGAAAAAGTCAAAAACCATCTTGTTGGTTGATGATGATCGCTCTGTCCGGGAACTCATCAGCAGAGTGCTCGAAGGCGAAGGTTATCACGTGATCACTTCTGTGAATGGTAAGCAAGCGCTCGACAAAGCGGAAACCCAACCTGCCGATCTGGTCCTCCTAGACTTGAACATGCCGGAAAAAAACGGTTGGGACACGTTCGAAACTCTCACTTTCAAGCATCCACGTGTGCCCGTTGTCATCATTACTGCACGCTCCAACCAGCTTTTCACCGCTCTGAACGCAGGAGCTGCCGCGCTGATGGAAAAGCCCCTCGATTTTCCCAAGCTGTTGGGAACGATTAACGATTTGCTCGCAGAACCAGCTGAGGCTCAACAAGCGCGCATTGCCGGCAAGGCAGCTGCTTTCCATTACCAGCCCTCCGGCGCCGGCGGCTAACCTTGCCGTTTATGAAACTCCCCTTGCTGTCGAAGTTCAGCGGTTTCGCGGGGCATTTCTGCACCAATTATTCTGCAAGCTTCCCGGGCTTGGTTTGCGGGCTACTTTTGATACTTCTCATCCTAACTTGGCTGAGAAGCACAAACATCCTATTTGTTGTGCGTCGAGGGTGTCGTCGGTTTTTTGCACGTTTAACGTAGTTTCACCCGCTTGCTTAAAAGGACGCAGGACGGACCTATTCCTGGCTTCTGCCAACGGCTTTCAGGGGGAAGCATTCTTCGGAGATTCACCAAGGTTGACCCCTTTCCGACATATTGTAACTTAACCGGCCGGTTTTCGGCCCTAATGAATATTTCTGGAATCCATGCTATTCGCGAGCTCTTGCCCAATTGTTTACGACAGGACAGGCTGCGCATTGAAGCAAGCCTCCGTCGGTTGGTTGAGTCAAAGGAAAGCGCTGCAATTGCTCCACGTGAACTGGAACAGCTTTTTGAAACTGCAAAAAAATCAGCCGCCCTGCGTCACCGCCGGCATGAAAACTTCCCTCAAGTCAGCTATCCGGAGAACCTCCCGATTTCAACTCGCCGAAACGATATCATTTCCGCAATCCAAAAGCATCAGGTTGTCGTCATCGCCGGGGAGACCGGCTCAGGGAAAACCACACAAATACCGAAAATGTGCCTTGAGGCTGGTCTCGGGGTCGAAGCCAAGATCGGTTGCACGCAGCCACGACGTGTGGCTGCTCTTTCCATTTCCCGCCGGGTGGCTGAGGAGTTGAAAGTGAACTGGGGCAAAGAAGTGGGATGCAAAATCCGCTTTGCCGACCAATCCAGCCCCGAAACTTACATCAAGTTTATGACCGACGGCATTCTGCTTGCCGAAACCCAAGGCGACCCTGCCCTCACGGAATACGAGGCGCTCGTGATTGATGAAGCGCACGAGCGAAGCTTGAACATTGATTTTTTGTTGGGCCACCTCAATAGAATCCTGGACCGCAGGCCGGATTTAAAGCTCATCATTACCAGTGCGACCATCGACACGGCAGCCTTTTCAAAAGCTTTCAACGATGCTCCCATCGTGGAAGTGTCCGGGCGTGTTTACCCGGTCGAGATCCGCTATGAACCACATGACCCTGAGGCGGAGGAGAGCGGGGATATCACGTACATTGACGCCGCTGTTTCCGCAGTGGAAAGGGTGATGAACGAGACTGCGGCCGGGGACATCCTCATCTTTATGCCCAGCGAAAGGGATATTCGTGAAACGCAGGATGATCTTAAAGGCCGGTACGGATCGCTGACGGAGATTATCCCTCTTTTCGGAAGGCTCACTTCAGGAGAACAGGAACGGGCCTTCGCGGCGTGTGCCAAGCGAAAAATCATCATTGCCACCAACATTGCTGAAACATCCTTGACGATCCCTGGAATCCGATATGTGATCGATCCCGGCTTGGCTCGTGTCAGCCGGTACAGCCCTCGCACTCGTACGAAGCGCCTGCCGATCGAAACGATCGCCCAAAGCAGCGCTAATCAGCGCGCCGGACGGTGCGGCCGCGTCGAGAATGGCGTTTGCATCCGCCTCTACTCGGAAGCAGAGTTTTTGGAATGGCCGAAGTACACCCAGCCTGAAATCCAGCGGGCGAACCTTGCCGAAGTCATCCTGCGGATGAAAGCATGGCGGCTTGGGGAGATTGAAACTTTTCCCTTCATCAATCCGCCCCAGCCTCAGGCGATTACCAGCGGTTATCAACTGCTGCAGGAATTAGGTGCCCTGGATCAGGACCGCAACTTAACTTCCATGGGCAAAGACCTGGCCAGGTTACCGGTAGATCCGGCAATCGGACGTATGGTCCTGCAGTCTGTGCGCGAGCGTTCCCTCGAGGAAGTTCTCGTCATCGGTGCTGGCTTGAGCGTCCAGGATCCACGTGAACGTCCCTTGGACAAACAGGAAGCGGCGGACACCGCTCATCGGCAGTTCCTCGATCCAGACTCCGACTTTCTTACTCTGCTTAAAATCTGGAATGCATTTCACGACAAGCTCGATGCCTTTCAAACGCAGAATCAGATGCGCAAGTTCTGCAAGGCGAACTTTCTTTCCTACACCCGGATGCGCGAATGGCGCGACATCCATGCGCAATTGCGTCAATCTTTGAAGGAGGTGATTCGGTTCCAGGAAAAACCCGAGGAGCAGGCCAGCCGCGAGCCCTCTGGAGAAAAGCGAAATCCCACCACGTTCTCCGATCGCGATGCCACGGTCAATTATGGCGGCATTCATCGCGCGATCTTAACCGGTCTTTTGAGCCATATCGCACACAAGGAACAGCGCAATCAATACAAAGCGGCCCGCGGGCAGGAAGTCATGATTTTCCCTGGCTCCAGCTTATTTGATCGTGGCAACACCCAGCCCAAGTCCCGGCAGGCGCCCAAAGGCTCCGATCCGAAACTCAAATCCCATCAGCCTGAGTGGATTGTGGCTGGCGAAATTGTGGAAACTTCGAAGCTTTTCGCGCGCACGGTCGCCGGAATCAATCCGAACTGGATCTCCGAAATGGGAGCACACCTTTGCAAACGTTCTTATTCTGAACCTCGATGGGATAGGCCGACCGGCCGAGTGCTGGTGCGGGAGCGCGTCAGTCTTTTCGGCCTTGAGATCCAGGAGCAAAGCGTGGATTTCGGACGCATCAACCCGGAAGAAGCCACCGAACTCTTTATCCGTGCAGCTCTGATTGAAGAAGACATCGAAAGCCCTCAACGCTTCTTGGAACATAACCGCCGTCTGCGCTACAAGCTCGAAATGTGGCGAACTCGCTCGCGAGGACAGAAACTGCCTAATACGAGTGACGCTCTTTACAACTTTTATTCGGAACGACTTCGTGGTGTATCCTCAGTGCACGATCTGAATCGGGTGATCCGTGAAGAGATCAAACAGGATCCCAGCTTTCTATGCGCCAGGGAAACGGATCTGACCGGCGGAGTTGAGGTAGCCTGGGATGCAGAATCGTTCCCCGAATCAGTGAAATTATCTCAGGAATTGGTCGCGTTGGAGTACGCCTATGCTCCCGGCGAGGAGCACGATGGTGTGACCGTGAAGCTGCCCTTCGCCTTGGCGCATCGAATTGAACCGGGCATGCTCGATTGGATTGTGCCTGGCCTTCGTGATGAGCAGGTCGAGTTTCTGCTCAAGGCGCTTCCGAAATCCCTTCGAGTTCCTCTCATGCCCATCCAGCCGAAGGTCAAGGAACTCGTTGGCCAGTTGAAGCCAACGGATGACCTGGAAGCCCTTCGAAAATTGGTTCAGGAGAAATATGGAGTGGCCATCCCCACCGCCGCCTGGACTCGCGACATGTTACCGGAACACCTCCGGCCTCGAATCCAAATCACGGGCAAGGACGATCGTCCCATCTCCGCTGGTCGTGATCTGAACGCTCTCAAAGGGGGTTTGGAAAAGCACGAAACCCCGGTTGAGCAAAAGGCATGGCAAGCCGCTGTGACTCGTTGGGAGCAATATTCCCTGTCTGCATGGACCTTCGGTGACCTGCCCGAGGAGATTGAGGTTGCACAGGTCGGCGGTGTGAGACTGCTCGCTTTTCCTGGCTTGGCCCTCGATGAGCATGGCGTCCATGTTAAACTCTTCCGAAAGCGGGAAGAATCGGAGCGCGAAAGCTCGCGTGGATTCTGCCGGCTGGTTGAACTCGCCCTTCAAAAGGAACTCGGCTGGGTTCAAAAAGACTTGCGCGCCTTGGAAAAGTGGAAGGACTCTTATAAGGACCTTTGGACGTCCGAAGCGTTGATGTCGGCAGCTTTCACGCATCTGAAAAAACACGTTCTCGATCTGCCTCATTCTTTGTTGCCGATCCGAAAGCAGATGTTTGTGACAGCCCTTGAAAATTCACGCGCCAGAATTCCCAGGCTCGTTCCGAAGTTTCTCGACCTCTTGCAAATGATCTTAAAGCAAAGGCAGGAGATTATGTCCCATCGGGCTTTTCCAGTGGCGGCGGCTAGCGCCAAGGCCCAGCCTCTCACCAGCTTTAAAGATCTGAACCTTGCTCAGCCCAAGCCACAAGCGCGTGCTGGTTTGCCCATGGTCAGAGAAGAACTGGATTACCTTATTTCCAAAGATTGCTTGGAGCAGGTCTCGTGGCTCCGTTTGCAACAGTTTCCAAGGTATTTAAAAGCCCTGCTCATCAGGGCCGAACGCGCGACGCTGAATCCTGCTAAGGATCAGGAGAAGGCCAGCCTTACCCAGCCGTTCGCTCTCGCTCTCAAAGGTTTGCAAGCCAGTAAGCTCTCGGCTCCCAAGGCCGCGGAACGCATCGATGAGCTTCGTTGGATGCTTGAAGAATACAAAATCTCCGTGTTCGCGCAGGAGCTGGGAACAACCTTCCCAATTTCCGCCAAGCGTTTGGAAGCCCAGTTGGCGAGTTGCACCCAAGACGACTGAGCCCGTGAGCAATCAGGCAGACTTAACTGCTTTGCTGGTCTTCATTAACTTTTGCTCCGTGGCCTGGCCAATGCTGGGCCTCGCTCATTTGGTTGGCGAGTAATCCGTCGGGTTCATATAAACGGATTGAACGCCTTTATCGACCGTCAGCGGACCGCCCGCATTCTTTTCGGATTCAGTTCTGGCCTTGACCCAGTCGGGGTCTTCTCGAAATGCCTTAAAGGACGCATCGCCTGCCTCTTTGCTCTTATGCGCCAGGATATAAATCAAAGTGCTGTCGGCCCCTTTTTGATCGCCCATTAAGTGCCAATAGCCGAAGTTCTGGATGCCATGTTTTTCAAAAAGCTTGATCGTATGGTCGCGGAAACGGGAATCCAGGGTAGCCAGGTTGCCTTTGCTCGCGGTATAGGTGCGCAGTTCAAAAGCGCGCGGCTCAGGGGCCACAGTCGGTTTGATTCCTGGCGAATAGTCTGTTGGTACCAGGAACTGGGTCACAACCCTGGAAACGAGTTTTCCATTTTTTTCAGAGTCCTTCGACGCCTTCTGCCAGTCAGGATCTGCCATAAACGCTTTCCAGGATTTGTCGCGCGCTTCGCGGCTCGGATACGACAAGAGATAAATGAGCTTGCGGTCGGGATTATCCTGCGGCGTCCAGTAACCAATGTTTTGGATGCCGTGCTTTTCAAAAAGCTTGATCGTGTGGTCGCGAAAGCGCGCGTGGAGCTCATCTAGTTTGCCCTCCGGAGCGTAATAAGTGCGCATCTCGTAGCAGCGAGGTTCCTGCGCCGCCGAAATGGAAGCAGTTGCAGCCATGAGGAGTGAAAGAAGCGACCAAATCAATTTGTTCATAACGTGTTGGAACAATGCGACCGCGAAATCAGCCTGGTGTAAAGCAAAAACTGGAAGGCTATCAGAATGTGCCCCTCTGCAACCGCCGAAGCGTCAGCCCCGGCAGTCCCCTTACTTCACATCCAAACACTCGCGCACAGCCTGGGCGAGCTGGGGAGGCGGATAAGGCTTTTGCAGGAATCTGATGTCTCGCAGCCCGAGATCCTGGCCCATCACTTCCGAGCTGTAACCGCTGGTATAAATAACCTTGAGCTCCGGTTTGCGGGTCTTGAGTTCCTCCGCCAATTCTCTCCCGGTCATGCCCTTGGGCATCACCATATCGGTCAGCAGAAGATCGATCTTTCCATTGTTTTCTTCCCAAACCTTGAGCGCTTCCACCCCGCACGAGGCTTCCAAAACACGGTAGTCGTAATCGCGCAGAATGACCCGCGCCAATTCGCGCAGGACTGGCTCGTCTTCCACCAGCAGAATAGTCTCGCTGCCGCCCTTCACGTTGAGAGGAGACGTGGACTTTTCGGCGGGCTCCGCTTGTTTGAGTGAAGCCGGAAGGTAAACTTGGAAGGTGGTTCCATTATTGATTTCGCTCACCACCTCCACCCAGCCCTGATGCTGTTTCACAATGCCGTAGACCGTGGCCAGGCCTAATCCGGTCCCCTTGCCAACTTCCTTGGTGGTAAAGAACGGTTCGAAAATTCGCGCGAGCGTTTCTTTGGACATCCCGCAGCCGGTATCTGTTACCGTCAGGGAAACAAAGCGTCCCCGGCGTGCCTCCGGATGCTGCTGCACGTAAGAATCATCGATGGTCGCCACTCCAGTGGTGATGACCAGGCGTCCGCCTTTCGGCATGGCGTCACGCGCATTCACCGACAGGTTCATGATGATCTGTTCGACCATCCCCGTGTCCGCCTCGATCGCTGGAATGTCCTCTGTGTATCTCGCCTCGAAGGCAATGTCCTCGCCCAGCAGGCGGTGCAACATCTTCACTAGGTTCCCCAGCACCGTATTCAAGTCCAGCACTTTTGTCTGCATCACCTGCTTGCGGCTGAACATCAGAAGCTGCCGTGTCAGGCTCGCGGCCCGTTTCGCCGCAGCCGATACCTGGCGCAGTGGCTCCTCGAACTTTTCGTTGTTCGCGGATTGATCCAGCAGACGGTCGGTGTGTCCCTGGATGATGGTTAGGATATTGTTGAAATCGTGCGCTACCCCAGCCGCGAGTTGCCCCACGGATTCCAGCTTTTGCGCGTGTCGTAGCTGGGCTTCCAGGTTCATCTGCTCCGTGGTGTCATGTCCGTAACAGTGGACAACCTGGCTGGCAATGATCGGGAAAAACGACCAGGTCAATGTGCGAAGGTTGACACTGATCTCCTGGTTCAACTTGTTGCTCCCAAGCCGCAGGCATTCCTGGGCGATCGATGCCGCCTCAGCGGGCAGAATGCCTGATGGATCTTCCAGGCCCAGTGTGCGCGCTAATTCCCGGGCCGCTGGGTTGAGATACGTGACCGTCCCATCTGAAGCGAGCTCCATCACCGGGTCAGGGTTCAGCCGCACGAACGCCGCCAGTTTTTGGATTTCTGCCTCCGCCCGTTTTCGTTCCGTGATATCTCGAATCGTCCCGGAGGTCCCAAAACTGTTGTCCAGGGTTGGCTGAGCGTAAATTTCCACCCACCGATAAGTTCCGTCTTTGGCGAGGTACCTCGTTTCATCACGGCAATAACTGAGCTGCCGTTGGATAAGCGCCTGGAAAAGTTCCTTGTGACGCCCCCGGTCATCCGGATGAATGTAATCTGCAAACGGAGTTCCCAGCGTATCCTTCACCTTGAACCCGGTGATTTCCGTCCAAGCTGGATTCAGGAAAGTCCAAAGCCCCGCTTCATTGACCTGAAAAATGACCTCCTTGATATTCTCCACTACGGACTGATACCGAAACTCACTCGCCCCAAGGGCTTCCGCCGACCGCTTGCGCTCGATGCACATGGCGATGCCATTGGAAACAGACGCCATTTCCTGCAGAATCGATGGGCTCAGCGGTTCGCGGGAGAATATGGACATCAACCCCACCAGCCGGTCCTCCAGCATGAGAGGATAAGCCGCGTACGAAACCACACCCTCCCGTTGTACCCACGCAGGATCAGTTACTCTGACATCGTTTATTAATTTGGAAATCAGTACAGGCTCTCCTTTTTCAAGGAGCCCTAGGTCAAGGGCAACTCTGTGCGGAGGATTGGAGGTCAGGCCAGAAGGACCCTCTGGCTGATCGGAAATAGCTTTGAGCTTTAAGCTCTTGTCCTCGGTGTCATAGATCCAGATGCGTGCCAGTGACGCATTCAGATAATTGACCATCGCCAGCGAGCATCGATGGAGGATGGAACCCAATGAATCTGAACGGGTCAGAGCAAGGCCAACTTCCGCTCCGAATGCCGCCAGTCGCGCCTGTTCGGCAGCCGCTTTAGCATTGGCTCGCTTGCGTTCCACCGCGTAGCGAATGGAGCGCTCTAAAAGATCTGCTTCCAGCCGGCCTTTGACTAAATAGTCGGAAGCGCCTGCCTTCATCGCCTCCATGTCGATCTCTCGCTCTCCCTGGCCAGTCAGAAGGATGACGGGGGCCTGGCAATTACGGTTCAGCGCGGAGCGCAGCAGTTCAATGCCGTTCAGCGCCCCCAGCCGATAGTCCACCAGGCAAACATCGTGCTGGTTCGCCGCCATCGCTTCCAAACCTTCCTGCGGATTTTTTATCCAGGTAATTTCAAAGCGTTTTCCTTTGATCTCGGAAAGCAAACCTTTGGTGAGGATGTAATCATCCTCATCATCTTCGACCAGCAACACTTTGAGGGGAACGGTCGTGGTGACCATGAGCTCTATTTCTTGTGGGGCAACTCCACGATGCCGAGCCAGTAGTTGGAAATTATTTTCATCACGTTCACCAGTGAATCGAACGTCACTGGCTTCGAAATAAACGAATTGGCTCCCAAATCATAAATCTTGGAAATGTCCGTGTCGGCTTTGGAAGTGGTTAACACCACTACGGGGATTTTGCGCAGCTCGGGATCCTGCTTGATCTCGCGCAATGCTTCGCGCCCATCCTTCCGTGGCATGTTGAGGTCGAGCAGGATCAGCCCAGGCCTTGGCAAGGTCGAGCCCGCATATTTTCCTCGGCGATTCAGGAAATCGAGCAGTTCTTCTCCGTTCTCCACAAAATGCAGCTCATTGGTCAGTTTGCATTCGGCGAGGGCATCTTTTGCCAGAAGCCGGTCATCGGCATCATCATCCGCCATCAGGATAGCGACAGGTTTTGGAGCAGCGGTAGTCATTTGGCAGATTCAGCGGGAGCTTGCGGTTGTTGAGCGGCGGCCTGGCCCTGGCCTTGGGCCTGGCTATGTTTGACCGGTAAAGAAATGATAAATGTGGCGCCTTCGCCTAAGTTGCTTTTGGCGTTGATCGAGCCTCCGTGCCGGTCCGTGATGCGACGACACACGGCCAGCCCTACTCCAGTCCCTTCGTATTCTGTGCGGCCATGGAGCCGCTGGAACACAGCAAATATTTTCTCGCTGTATTTTTCCTCAAAGCCAATCCCGTTGTCTTTGATGATTAATTCGCAAACTTCATCCGAAGGCTCTGTCTCCCCTCCAGTGCCAAAAGGCTTTTTCACGATCTGGGCGGTGATTGCTACCACCGGCTGGGCATTGGAAGCCTGGAACTTCAAAGCATTTCCAATCAGGTTCTGTAGTAATTGCCGCATCTGGAGCGGATCGGCTTCAATGGTCGGCAGTTCGCCAATTTCAACCTTTGCCTTGCTCTGCTCAATTCGTACTTCCAAATCTGTCAGTACTTCACGAGTCACCTGGCCGAGGTCTACTGGCACAAAAGGTTGGGTTGTACTGATCACGCGTGAGAAGGTCAGCAGATCATTAATGAGCGTTTGCATCCGCGCCGCCGCGCTTTGCATGCGTTCCAGGTAATCTCGTCCTTCCTGGAGCTGGACCGCGTCGCACTTGGCTTTCAGGCGGTCCCCAAAGGCTTGAATTTTCCGCAGCGGCTCCTGCAAATCATGGGAAGCAACATACGCGAACTGTTCGAGTTCCGCGTTTGATCTCGCGAGTTCTGCCGCCTTTCTGGCCAGCGCATCCTCCGTGCGTTTACGTTCCGTGATGTCTTTGAAAATCACCACCGCGCCCAGCATCTTGCCTTTCTCCATGATCGGCGTACGAATGTATTCCACGGTGAACGTGCTACCGTCTTTCCGCGAAAAGATTTGCTCCGAAAGATGCTCGCCATCTTTCTTGGCGAAAGACGTCGCGTTCTGGGGCGTATTTGCTGCGGTCCGGTAAAAAATGTCGGCTTCCGATTTTCCGATCATCTCTTCCACCTTCCAGCCGGTCAACTTGGCTGCGGCCGGGTTAACAAACGTCGCCTTACCCTGCAAATCAAGACCGTAGATGCCTTCACCGGCGGAGTTCAGGACCTGCTCGTAACGCCGTTGCAGTTTTTGCAATTCCTGCGTTCGGGCTTGAACATGCAATTCGAGAACGTCCTTCGAGCGTTCCAATTCCTGCGCTTGCTGCGCCAGCGCCTTTTCCGCCTGTTTGCGCTCATTGAGTTCTGCTTCCAATTGCGCGTAGGTCTTGGCTAGCGTGGACGTGCGCTCCTCAACCCGCCGGTTGATTTCCGCCTGGGTCTGACGTAACTCTTCTTCTAATCGCTTTTTGTCAGAGGTAGCCCTTTGCAGATCGTCGACCACATCCTGTAATTTGTTGGAATCCTTGGTGAGTTCCTTGGTGGTTTCAACCATTTGGGTAAAACATGCTTTCCTCCACCAAAGGAATGCCAGCACGGTTACGAACATCAAACCCGCTCCACCCGCTGCCGTTGAAAGGGTCACCTTCAGTGCCCAGTCATCCACTTGCCGAAGCAGGCGTGGCACTCTTTGATCGGCATCGTTCGCGCCTTGTGCTCCGGCCGCTCCCTCTATGTAAATGGATAATCCCTGCGATTTGGCCTGCTCCCTCATCGCTTTGGCGCCTTGGAAGTAAACCCAAAAGCTGGCGCCTATGGTTAAAGCCAGGAGTAGCGCGGATATCAGCACCACCGGTTTCATGGCAGGGAGTTTGTGTTCCTTGCCCACCAGTAGCGCTCCGGACGTATTTGAAGTCGATTGCACCTTAATTCAAGCCGTTAGGGCCTTTAATATTTCTTTGGCAACGTGTCTCTTTTGGACAAACAGACCTATCGCCCGCAGCTTTCAAGCACGTGTCGTGCCCCGGAACAAGACAATGACTATATCATGGAAATCAAGGAGCAATCGATGAAACGGCGGCATCTATTCTCCACCGCTGGACCGCTTCCGGCACAATTTTCCCTTCTCTACCGACTAGCATGAACTTTGTGGCGTCTTGCAGTTCAGCATCAGATCTCGAAAAATGACTGCGTGAACGTTCAGTCAATCCATACTTTAGGCATCATTGCTGGGAACAGGACATTGCCCCTGCTCATGGCGCGGCAAGCCCGTGCTTTAGGCGTTACCAGGATCGTCGCCGTTGCCTTCGAAAAGGAAACCGACCCCGGCCTGGAAAAATTGGTGGATCATATCACCTGGATCCGTGTCGGTCAGCTTTCCCGAATGATCGAGGGCCTGACGCAACATGGTGTTACTCAATGCGTGATGGTTGGCCAAATTGCTCCGAAAAATCTCTTCGATCTCCGCCCAGACCTCCGCGCCATGGGGCTCCTTCTCAAAATCAAGGAGCGCAACGCTCATTCTCTTTTTACTGCCATCGGAGCCGAATTGCAGAAGGACGGTGTGGAACTCGTTTCGGCAACCCCCTGGCTGGCCCCGCTCATGCCGCAAGCCGGCTTCCATCTCGGGCCTAAATTGACCGCCATTCAAAAAAGCGATCTCGACTTTGGTTATAAGGTTGCCAAGGAAACCTCACGGCTAGAGATTGGCCAAACCGTTGTTGTAAAGGAAGGCACCGTTCTGGCCGTGGAAGCGTTTGAGGGAACCGATAAATGCCTCGCTCGCGGCGGTGAATTGGCCGGCAAATCAGGTGGTGCCGTCGCCATTAAAGTGGCCAAGGAAGGACATGATATGCGTTTCGATATTCCTTGTGTCGGTCCGCAAACCATTCAAACCTGCGGTGAAGCAGGGGTGGCGGTGGTTGGGCTCGAAGCTGGTCAGACTTTGCTTCTGGAACAGGACGAAATGGAACGGCTCATCAAAAAGTACAAGGTCAGCGTGACCTCGTACGCACCCTAGTTGGAAAAGACCATTGCCGCGTTCTTCTCTCCTGCCAGACAGTTGCGCAAGGTTTGGGCAAGAATCTGGGGACGATAAGGCTTTTGAATGTAATTATAGCCATCCACCAGCTCTTCCATTCCTTCACCCATTAGGTCGAGACTGTAACCGCTGGTGTAAATAATTTTCAATCCCTTGTCCTCTTCCTTCAACTTCAAGGCCAATTGCCGTCCCGTCATGCCTTCCGGCATCACCATGTCAGTCAGCAGTAAATCAATTTCCGTTTTGTGTTCTGCCCACACATTCAGCGCTTCAACGCCATTTTCGGCCGAGAGCACTCGGTATCCGTATTTCTCCAGGATGCCTTGCACCAGCACGCGCAAGCCCGGTTCGTCTTCCACCAGCAAAATGGTTTCTTGAACGGATTGGATGGCAGACATCGTTTGGGAGTGGGGCGTGGCTGGAACTTCTTTCGTCTCGGCTGGAACATAGATCTGAAAAATCGTGCCTTGGCCCACCTGGCTTGAAACCTCGATCCAGCCTTTGTGTTGTTGCACGATTCCATACACGGTCGACAAGCCCAGGCCTGAGCCTTTGCCAACGCCTTTCGTGGTGAAGAACGGTTCGAAAATGCGTTGCAGCGTTGCCGCGTCCATCCCGCAACCGGTATCACTCACGGTCAGGCAGGCGAAGGAACCGGGTCGTGCTTCGGGTCGAATGCGCGAGTAAGCTTTGCAGATCTCAACCAGCGAAGTGGAAATGATAAATTGGCCGCCTTTCGGCATGGCATCTTTTGCGTTTACCGCCAGGTTGCCGATCAATTGCTCCAGCATCCCGGTGTCCGCTCGCACAAACGGAGCCGGTGTCGTGAATTGAGTCTTTAATATCACCGACTCGCCCAGAATCCGCTGGAGCATCGTGCCCAGGCCTTCAATCACCGAGTCCAAATTAAGCACCTTCGGCTGCATCACCTGTTTGCGGCTGAATGTGAGCAACTGGCGCGTCAGGGTCGCCGCCCGCTCCGCCGCGGTCGAAATCTCTTTCAATGCTCTGCTGGACAAATCCTGCGACGAAGCATCCGCCAGCAGGAGACTCGTGTATCCCTGAATGATCGCCAGGATGTTATTGAAATCATGGGCAAAGCCCGCTGCCAATTGTCCTACCGCCTGCATTTTGTGGGACTGGCGCACGTTGATCTCCTGCTTCAGCCGATCGGTCACGTCGTAACAGCAGACCAGCACGCACGACATGCTTTCCGCGGCCAGCTCTGTTGATGAGGCTAAAACCGTCCGCAGGTCCCCGGTGCGCGTCCTCAGTCGCCACTCCGAGTCCGCATTGCTCATTTCGGCGCGGAGCGAGACGCAGGCTTCTTCGCACGCTTGGGCGTCTGCCCAAATTGCGGTCGACAAGGCCGATTCGCCGAGCAATTCTTCCCTTCGATAACCCAGCAGCGCCAGGAAACTGTCGTTTACCTCGAGGAAGCGCCCATCAGCCTTGGAACAAAGGCAGAGCGGGAACGGCGAGGCGCGAAAGGCTTGGGCAAAGAAATCGGAGCAAAGTAAGGGCGTCATAACCAAAGCAGCACATCGAGGGCTGCATATCTTACAATAATTTTTAGCCTCGTGGGCAGGTGCCCAGTCGCAAGGCGGGCTGTCCCCAATGGTTGCCTAAACTTCTTCATACTGCTTTAAACTACTTCGGCAAAACCTAAAAACCCTGAAACGCTTTTGATTGCGGCACTTAAATCGGATTGCTTCAAACGCCGGAAATGACTATCTCTCCGGATGGCAGTGGCCCGGGTTTCGAGCCTGGGATCGAAAAAAAGAGCAGGATTGATTAAAAGACAGCTATGACATCGTCAGAATTATTTGCCGCTATGCCGGCCTCCGCCGCCGCGGATATCTTCGAATTCACGCATGCCAACGACAAGCCGCTTTACCGGGTCAGCTTGGAAGCCGTCGCCCAGGCCCGGAAAGTCCGCGCCGTCTTTTTGGAGCGCCAGCCTCGCACCGAGCGTTATGCCACCATGGCCAGCACCTTAAGCCGTCCCGCTTTGATTGCCGCAGCCAACAACCTCATCAGCAACTGGTTGATCAAGAAGCACAACGGGCTTTTGGTGGATTTCCTGGACGCCCTTAAGATCCAACATGAGAAGGGTGTCGTCGAGGATCTCCCACCCCAAATGGATGACGCGACGCTCGATGCCGCAATCGAAAAGCTGCTGGAAAAGAATCCTCCCGAGGTTGTAAGTGTTTATCTGCATGCCTTCAACGAGATGAACGAAGCCAACTGGGCCAACCTCAAGACCAAGCTGGAAACTGACCAACGGCTTGTATTCAAGAAGTGATTTAGGGGCCTCATTATGGCCTAAATCGCTGAAAGATGGGAAAATGTGCTGGCACAGGCCGGTCCCTTTTGTATCGTAACTGCTCAATTTTGAAATAATACCATGGAACCTAAAGGCGATATCGCACTGATTGGCCTGGCCGTGATGGGCCAGAATTTGATCTTAAACATGAATGACCATGGCAGCACTGTCGTGGCTTATAACCGCACCGTTGCCAAGGTCGACGAGTTCCTCGGGAAAGAAGCCAAGGGCACAAAAGTCATCGGAGCTCATTCCATTGAAGAAATGGTCAAGCTCCTCAAAAGGCCCCGCCGCGTGATGCTGATGGTTAAAGCCGGCAAGCCTGTTGATGAGTTCATCGAGTTGCTCATTCCGCATCTGGAGCCCGGCGACATCATCATTGATGGCGGTAACTCACTTTTCGAGGACACCAATCGCCGTGTCAAATACGTGGAGTCCAAAGGGCTGCTTTACATCGGCACCGGCGTTTCCGGTGGCGAAGAAGGCGCTCGCAAAGGTCCCAGCATCATGCCTGGCGGTTCACCGGCAGCCTGGCCCGCTGTGAAGCCCATTTTCCAAAGTATTGCCGCGAAGGTGGACGGTGGCGTTCCCTGCTGTGACTGGGTTGGCGAACAAGGAGCTGGCCATTACGTGAAGATGGTGCACAACGGCATCGAGTACGGCGATATGCAGCTCATCTGCGAAGCCTACAGCATCATGAAGAACGGCCTCGGTATGACCGCCGACGAGATGCATACCGTCTTCAAGGAATGGAACGAAGGCGAACTGGAAAGTTACCTGATCGAGATCACCCGGGACATCCTCGCTTTCAAGGACACGGACGGCCAGCCGCTCGTGGAAAAAATCCTCGATACCGCCGGCCAAAAAGGCACCGGCAAATGGACCGTCCAGAACTCCGCCGATTTGGGCATCCCCATCACCCTGATGGCGGAAGCCGTTTATTCCCGTTGCGTTTCAGCCCTCAAGGACGAACGCGTCAAGGCCGCTCGCAAGCTCAAGGGACCCAATCCCAAGCTCTCCGTTGCCAAAAAGGAATCCACCAAGAAAGCTTTCATCAACGACATTCGTGATGCGCTCTATGCTTCCAAGATGGTCAGCTATGCGCAGGGTTACATGCTCATGCGCGCCGCTGCTAAGGAATACGGTTGGAACCTGAATTATGGTGGTATCGCCCTCATGTGGCGCGGCGGCTGCATCATTCGCTCCCGCTTCCTCGGCAAGATCAAGGATGCTTACGAAAACAATCCGAAGCTTCTCAACCTGATGCTCGACGATTATTTCCGCGGCGAGATCAAGCGCTGCCAAAAGGGCTGGCGCAATGTCGTGGCGGCCGCCACGAAAAAGGGCATCCCCGTCCCTGCCTTCAGCACCGCGCTTGCCTTCTACGACCAATATCGCAACGCCGTTCTGCCTGCGAACCTGCTCCAGGCCCAGCGCGATTACTTCGGCGCCCACACCTACGAACGCATCGACAAACCGCGCGGCGAGTTCTTCCATACGAACTGGACCGGCCGCGGCGGTGATGTCAGCTCCAGCACCTACAATGCCTAAAACATGAGCGATCCAGCACAAGTTTTGCGCGATTTTAAACCCTCGAAGGAATTCTTCATCGGAATCGATTCCGACGGATGTATTTTTGACAGCATGGAGATCAAGCACAAGGAGTGCTTCACCCCCATGTTCATCAAATACTTTCACCTCCAGGCCGCGAGCAAATACGCCCGTGAAGTCTGGGAATTCGTGAACCTTTATTCCAAGGACCGCGGCGCCAATCGATTCCCGGCCCTCGTCAAGGCGATTAAGCTCCTCGGCGCTCGCCCGCAGGTCATCGCCCGCCACGTCAAAATGCCGGATATGACAGCGCTCGAAGAATGGATCAAACGGGAAACCAAGCTGGGCAACGCGACTCTCGCGGCCGAAGTCAAAAACGGCAACAAAGGTTTGGAACAAGTCAAACAGTGGTCCGACGCGGTCAATCGGGCCGTGGAGGATATCGTTCATGGCGTGCCTCCTTTTCCCCTCGTGCGTGAGACCCTTGAAAAGCTGACTCAGTCCGCCGATGCCATGTGCATCTCCCAAACGCCTGCGGATGCCTTGAAGCGCGAATGGGCTGAGCACAAAATCGACGGCTTCGTGAAAATCATCGCGGGCCAGGAAATGGGCACCAAGACCGAGCACCTCAAGTTCGCGGCTGCCGGAAAATACGCTCCAACTAAAATCTTAATGATTGGCGACGCTCCCGGAGATCAAAAAGCAGCCAAGGCAAACAACGCCCTCTTCTTCCCTATTGTTCCTGGCAAAGAAGAACAATCCTGGGTGCGCCTTCACGACGAAGCCCTCGACCGCTTTTTCAAAGGCACCTACGCTGGCGATTACGAAGCGCAACTCGTCAAGGAATTCGACGCCTGCCTCCCCGACAAACCATCCTGGTAAGCGTAAATCTATTTAGCTCCCATCAAGGCCGGCCCAAACGCCGGCCTTTTTATTGATCTCTTCTTCGTCTCACCCTCTTCATCTCCTCACTTCGGCTTATCCCTCTGCTCGTTTCCCACTTTGTCCTGTGCCCTCTGCTCCCTATTTTCCCTCTGTATTCTCCCAAAGTGAAAGCTGTCTCGCCACTGGCTCCATAAACCCGCTCACCCCCACACCCAGCAACCGCAGCGGCCGATGCACCAGTTTGTCCTTCGCCAAAAGAAAACACGCTAACCGATAAATCTCGCGGGCTTCCACAATCGGTTCCTCCATCGAGATCTGCCGGGTCAGCGTCCTGAAATCACTGTAACGAACTTTCACTTGCACGGTTGAAGCGCCCAGTTGCTTCCGCTTCAGGTTGGTCGAAATCTCATCCGCTTGCTGTCGTAAACACTGCCGCAACTGTTTGCGATCCTCCGTGTCCTTCAAAAACGTTTCTTCGCTGCTGATGCTCTTAACTTCATCTCCCAGTTCCAGAGGACGATCATCATCGCCGAAAGCATACCGCTTCAGCTTCGGTCCGAAAGAACCCACATACGCACGCAGATCGCCCGGATAATCCTGCATGTCACCCACCGTGATGATCCCCACCTTCTGTAAAATTTGCTCTGTCACCTTTCCCACCCCATGAATCGCCCTTATTGCCATTGGCCGCAGGAACTCCACCTTATCGCGCTCCGGAATCAGCGTCAGCCCGTTCGGCTTCTGATAATCGCTCGCCAGCTTTGCCAGCAACTTGTTCGATGCCAGCCCGATGCTCGCCGTCAACGAACGATCGCGGAAAATAAGCTCTTTCAGCTCCCGTGCAATTGGCAGCGCCGCCAACAACGCATCGTCCGCTTCCTTCCCCTCAAACAGTTTGGTGAGCTCGAGATAAGCTTCATCAATAGACACCTGTTCAATCACGGCCCCCGACCGTGCCACCAGGTCCATGATCCTCCGCGATTCATCCCGGTAATGAGACATCCGCGGGGGAACAAACACTCCTTTGGGACAAAGCCTGCCCGCCGTTACACTGGGCATCGCTGAACGCACCCCAAACTTGCGCGCCTCATAACTGGCCGCGCAAACAACCCCGCGCTGCGTCGGCGGACTTCCCACAATCACCGGCTTACCCCGCAAAGCCGGATTATCCCGCTGCTCCACCGACGCGTAAAACGCATCCATGTCCAAATGGAAAATCACGCGCATCTACAAAAATAACACGGAGAAGGGCTCGCGGTCCCCTTCTCATTAACACCTCGCTTCAACGAGGTGAACAGCCCGAGTGCTTGCTTGGGAAACCGTTTAAACGGTTTCCTGCTCACCCCTGGAAACTTGGTATCGATCAAAAACGGAACCCTTGCTCACGTCTTGTTCCCGAGGACGTTTTCGGGGAGGAGAAGTTCACGAGATAAACGAACAAATATACTCGCAAATCCCGCTCTTCACCTCGATATCGAAACCGGACTTCGCCGGTACCTCAAAATACTGCCCAGCGGCATACGTGCCCTCCATCGACTGTCCATCCAGTTTCACCACGCAATCACCTGCCACAATTTCCATCCTCTCCGCTTTGTCCGTTCCAAAATGAAACTTGCCTGGGTAAATCAGTCCTAGCGTCTTCTTCGAATTATCTCCGAAAAGAATGCTGTGGCTGACCACTTTCCCGTCGAAATAAACATTAGCTTTGGTTACAGCCGTTACACCGCGAAATTCATTAGGTATCGATGACATAAGCCGAACAGTCTTTGCGCCGGCCCAAAAAAGTCAAGCTGCCGAAGTTAATTGAACAGGGCAGACGCATCTAAATACCCAATAATCTGAGCAAGTAGGCATGGTCCCAGCCCGCATTGAGCTGTTTGCCCTTGATGCCGCGCTTTTTTGTCTTCTCTCTTTTGAGCATGTTCAAGGCAAGCC
>JAQGOV010000166.1 GCA_028293425.1 Verrucomicrobiales bacterium | reverse complement strand
TTGCCGAGGTGGAAAATTAAAAAGCCGTGGAGGAATTGGCGGAGTTCGACTTCCTGCACCGGAGTGAGCCGCAGGTTTCCGATCGCAGGCCAATCGTCGTGACTCAGTCTTTCCATGATTTGGCGGGCACCGGGACTGACTGCGGCTTCGTCGGGATTTGGCTTAAGGCCGAGGTCATCGAGGAGTTTTAATTCCAGTGCGAAAATGGTTTTCGGCTGGGGCGGGCTGGTTGGGAGGTTAATTATAAAATCAGAGAATAGCGTATAGAGCGTTGGCAGCGGAGTGTCTGTCTCGGTGGTTTGCTCAAGGAGGGCGGCGGCATAGGAGGCTTGTTGCACGTAGCCGAGTTCTTCGCGGAGCCTTGGGTGGGTGTCCAGGATGCTCATTTCCTTAAGGGTATGCAGTTCAGAGCGGCGGCTGCGCGAGTAGGTGAACTCGGCAGTGTAGAAGAGATCCAGCTTGCCACGGAAAGGGGATTTAGAACGACGGGCTCCTTTGGCCACGGTGGCCACGCGTCCGTGATCGGCGGTAAGCCATTGGGCAATCAGGCTTGTTTCCGTTAAAGGACGGATTCTTAAAATGATGCCTATGGCGCGTTCTTCCATGAGGGGCAGGAGGCTATCTCGAACCACACAGGATTGGCACGCACGGAAAAGCCTTTGAAACGCCTTCGATTGCGTTCGGCGTGCTTTGAACCGCGCTGAATCAGCGGTGTCAATAAGCGGTCAGCGGAATTCGACTGTTCCAGCATGATGTGGTTCAATTTAGGTGGTTTGTCTCTTTCCTGTTAAGCGTCGCCTTGTTTTCGGCTTTTGGAGCTGAGTGAGTTCAAACTCACGAGAGGTTAATTTCAGCAGCCGCTGTTCCTCGCGTTTCATTACCTGGCGCAGGTTCGGTTTCAGGTCGTCGTAACCTTGCAAATGGAGAAGGCCGTGGATCAGGTAACGGGTTAATTCCAGTTGCCAAGTCGTTCGGAATTGTCGCGCCTGCGTGACGGCGTCGGACACTGAGATGAAAACTTCTCCGTGGAGGGAGGGGAGGGGCACGCTGAGATCTCTATGCCCAGCTTTTTTGAAAGGCGTTCCCGAAGGTTCGGCATAATCAAACGTAATCACATCGGTCGAACCGGCGTGCTGCAGGAAGCGCTGGTTGACGTCCGCCATTTCATCCGCTTCGACCAGGTGCACGCAGAATTCGTGGTGCGCGGGCCGGAAATGGTTTGCGAGCAGATAAGTAGTTATTTTGCGAAGAAGAGGCAGATTGAGCGACTGGGTGTGCTGCCGATTTCTGAGGCACAACTCACCGGGCATTCTTTTCCTTCACTTTGTCCTTATCGTTGCCGCGATGCTCCTCGTAAGCCGCGATAATGCGCTGGACGAGCGGATGGCGCACAACATCGCGTCTGTTGAATTCCATGATGGCGATGCCGTCGACGTTCTTTAAAACGCGCTGGGCTTCGACAAGGCCCGAGCGTTTGTTAGGGGGTAAATCAATTTGAGTAACGTCGCCAGTAATGACCGCCTTGGAGTTGACGCCGAGCCGGGTTAGAAACATGAACATCTGCTCGGCAGTGCAGTTTTGAGCCTCATCCAGAATGATAAAGGCATTGTTCAAGGTGCGGCCGCGCATATAGGCGAGCGGGGCGATTTCAATAACGCCTCGCTCAGTATTTTTCTGGATCTCCTCGGAAGGCATCATGTCATACAAAGCGTCATGAAGAGGCCGGAGATACGGCGCAATCTTTTCATAGAGATCCCCAGGGAGAAACCCCAGGGCCTCGCCCGCCTCCACGGCAGGCCGGGTCAGCACCAGCCGGGAGATTTTCTCTTCGTGCAACGCGGCCACCGCCATCGCCATGGCCAAATAGGTTTTGCCAGTCCCAGCCGGGCCGATGCCGAAGGTAATGTCATGCTTTCGAATGGCGTCGATATATTTGCGTTGCCCAGTGGTTTTGGGAGTGACGTGGGCTTTTTTGGCGGAGGTATGGATGCGCTCGGAATAGATGTCCTTGAGCGCGCTGGCACCCTCGTTTTCGATGATGTGCATGGCCTGGGAAAACTCGCGGTTGCGAATAGGATTGCCCTCCTTCAGGGAAAATTCCAGGAGTTGGAACATCTGCTTGGCGCGTTCCACCGCCTGCTCCGACCCTTCCAGCTTGATCCAGCCTTCGCGGGAGGTCGCCTTGACCGACAAGTGCTTCTCCAGCAACTGCAGATTGTGCGGGTCGTTGTTGAAGAGCTGCTGAGCCGTGCGGGTGTTTTCGAAATGAAGTGTCTCGGTAGCCATGGCTTGTTTTATTCGGCAAATGCGGCTCGAAGTTTCAGGGTTAGGTCAGTCAAAGCTTCGGGAACTACGGTGGCGCCCGCGATCACGGGCATGAAATTAGTATCTCCATTCCAGCGTGGGACGATGTGCATATGAAGGTGCTCGGCGATCCCAGCCCCGGCACTTTGGCCGATGTTGAGGCCGATGTTGAATCCCTCAGGGCGCATGACTTTGCGTAGAACTTCCTGACAGCGCCGGGTTAGCTTCATCAAATCCGCGAGCTCCTCGTCGGTTAGTTCGTGCAGATCCGAGGCTTGCTTGTAAGGCGCCACCATGAGGTGGCCTCCATTGTAGGGATAGCGGTTAAGTAACGCGAAGCAGGTCCGATCCCGGGTTACAACCAGATTCTCCAGGTCCTCGTTCGATTGTGCAATCCTCGTGAAGAGCGAAACCGCTGAGGGCGGCTGCTTCGGCGCAAGAATGTATTGAATTCGCCACGGGGCGTGGAGATTTTCCATCGAAGCAATTTATTCCAGAGCCACCGGATTTGTCAAAGAAAGGGTGGATAAAGAAAAAGGCGCGGATGGAGGTCCATCGGCGCCCTGAGAAAAAAGAGATACTTTAAGCCGCTGCCTGGAGCAAACGGTTGCGTAGCACGTAGGTGAGCGCTTTGACACTCAGCTCAATGAACATAAAAGGCTTGGCGATCAAGTCCGTTCCGCCGCTGAGGCTGGACCGAGCGCGGCTCTTGAAATCTGTCAAGCTGGTCACAAAAATGACCGGCGTGGTTTTATTGCAAGGATGAGCACGGACTTTCGTGCAGAGCTCGAATCCATCCATTCCTGGCATTTGGACGTCCAGGAAAATCAAGTCGTAGGGATTTTCCGACGTGAGCTGGAGGGCGGTTTGCGGGTCCTCGACACTAACCGATTTCAAGCTGGCTTTCTCAAGCGCGTAAGTGATGGCCCGGCGGGAAAGAATTTCATCATCCACCACCAGGATGGAAACCGGCTTGGCATCCATGAGGTCGGAACCGCCGCCGTTGTTGAATAACTCACCGACGAAATCAATGGAATGCGCGACGGTGCGCAGGGTGGAGGCGTTGATGTTCTTGGGCTTTTCGTAAAGTTCCTTGAGCAGCACTTCCAGGGCTGCGGCAATTTGCGAAATGCTGTGAACACCGGCGATGCCAGCGCTGCCGGTCAAAGCGTGCGTCCGACGATAAAGCTCCAACAGCTTGGGCAGCCGTGCTGTGTCGTCCTGTCCCTTGGTAAAATCCTGCATGGCTCTGCGCAAGTTCTGGATCGTATCCTGGGAGGTTTCCATGAACGTTTTGTGCAACTCGGCCTGAAACTCAGCATCCCGATCCGTGGAAAGTTCCGGCGTCGTGATGACCGGGACAGTTGCGAGGTTTGAAGGCGCTGCCGTCTCGTTTGGAGCGGCCGCGGCAGGGCGGATCGCCGTCACGATAGCGGGTCCGCCGCCGTTCCCGTTCTGGCGGAAGGGCGACTCAGAGTCGATGCTGGCGAGGTCCGAACCCGATGGGGCCTGCTCCGCCGGAGGAGAACCTTCCGGAATTTTGGCCTCCGAATTGAAGATGGTGTTGTTCAGGGCATCCAGGATCTGCCTGGGGGTGAGGGTGGCCTTGTTAAAGACCAGCGTGGCACCGGCCTGAAAAGCCTCCTGGATCATGTTCGGCACATAAGCGTTGGTGAACACGATAATAGGCGTCTTATTAAATTGGGCCTGGGCGCGGATCTTCTTCAAGATTTCGATCCCATTCATCTTTGGCAGCATCAAGTCCAGCACGACCGCATCGGGCAAATACTCGTAGATTCGGTAAAAACCGCTCTGGCCGTCAGGCGCCACCTCGACCTGGTAGTTTTCTTTTTCTAACCGGGTTTTGTAGATGTGAGCGACGATTGGGTCGTCTTCAATGATGAGTAATTTCTTCATAACAGGAGAGTTTAGGCGGCGTTTAAAAGTGTGGGATGGGCTTCAAGCCAGGTTCTGATCCGAGTGAATTCGATGCCGGCCTGCTCAATCAGCGGCACGGAGGCCGCCAAATCACCAGCACCCGCGACATGTTCGAGTTCCTTCAGGATGGGCACAATGACCACCATGCCACAAGTGGCACTGGCGCCTGCGCAACTATGAGCTACACGGGAAAGCCGCACGTAATCGCCACCCTTCAAGGCGGCGCGCATGTGCTCCAATTGCTCGGTGGTTTGGCTCAGGTATAGATTCACCAGTTCATTGAAGTTATCGGCCATTCCGCCAGAAAATTCGTTTAAACGTTCTATGTCCACCGGGGCCTGCGCTGAAACTGGAGGAGGTGAGGCCTTGGCAGGCTGAGGTGTGGAACCCCGACTGACACTGGTCGCCAGATACAAGGGTGCAGCGCTGGACGGCGTTGATTTCGAACCTTCAGCGGTGGAGAGGGGGACTGGTCGCGAAGCCTGGGGAGCAGCCAATTGGCTGGCAAAGCCCTGCAACGCTGCCTGTAATGCCTCGGGCCGGACAGGCTTGGGAACATAATCATTCATGCCGGCAGTCACACACTTTTCGCGGTCTCCAGCCATGGCGTTGGCCGTCATGGCCACAATCATGATCGGTTTGCCAAAATGCGGATGAGGGGAGACTTCGTGCTGGCGCGCGCGAATTCGCCGCGTAGCCTCCAAGCCGTCCATAATTGGCATTTGCACATCCATCAGAATCACGTCGTAAGGTTTCTTTTCCAGGGCCTTCAAAGCCTCCTGGCCGTTTCCAGCGATATCGGCTTTGTAGCCCATTTGCTGAAGCAGGCGCGAAGCCACCTTCTGGTTAATCACGTTGTCATCGACCAGCAGAATGCTCAAAGGCAAGCGCTCGGCCAGCTTCGGGTCCAGCTTGCTTTCGGCCGCGACCTTTTTAACAGCCGGCGCGGCGCCTGATATCGCCTTGATGAGCGCGGATAGCAGTTGGAGTGGTTTGACCGGTTTTGTGATAAAATTGTTTTGCGTGCTTTCAGCGCGCACTGCTGGCGGTGTCATGAGCAGCACGGGAAGAGCAGGGGAATTCGCCGCTTTCCGGATAGCGTCGGCCAAGGTCGCATGGTCGACTCCGGGGAGTTGCCCATCCACCAACGCCACGTCAAACACCTGTCCCCGGCCAAAAGCTTCAACAGCCGAAGCGAGATTGTTAAAATCGCGGGTGACCATTCCCCATTGCTGGGCGTATTCAACCAATGCGCGACGGATGGTGGCATTGTCCTCCACCACCAGGAGCCGTTGTCCCTTCAGGCGGGGATGAGGCATGGTGAATGGAGACTGAGCTTGCGCCGCTTCAGCGCAGGTGTTCAGCGTGAAATGGAAAGTGGAGCCGTGGTCAGGAATGC
>JAQGOV010000162.1 GCA_028293425.1 Verrucomicrobiales bacterium | reverse complement strand
AAGCGGATCGCGGCGGTTGCCTCGAAAGACCTGCCGGGAGCGCAGTGGGAATTTGTGGTATTCGACAGTCCGGAGGCGAATGCCTTTTGTTTGCCCGGTGGCAAAGTAGGAGTTTACTCGGGAATTTTGGCTGTTACTAAAGACGAAGCAGGATTGGCCACGGTGATCGGTCATGAGGTAGCACACGCAGCGGCGCACCATGGCGCCGAACGCATGAGCGAGGAGACGCTTTTACAGACGGGCGGCCAGGTGCTCAGCGGCGCAGCCACGGATCCGAAGATGCAGGCGCTGATCAGCACGGCCTATGGCGCCGGAACCACAGTCGGACGCACCCTTCCGCATAGCCGCAAACAGGAATCGGAAGCGGACCATATCGGGCTGATTTACATGGCGCAGGCGGGCTATAACCCACAGGAGGCGGTAAACTTCTGGCAGCGTTTTTCCGCATATAACCAACAGCAAAGCGGAGGCGGGCAGACTTCCTGGCTCCAGAAATTCATGAGCACTCATCCGGTGGACGCTGACCGGATCGCAGCCCTGAAAAATGAGATACCTGAAGCTCTTCGCTATTACAAGGGGCCGGGCGTGGTAGCGCCCACGGCTGTGACTCCGAGCGCACCCGCGGGGTCGGGCGCGGCAGGCACTCCTTCGAATATCATCGGCCGCAAACCTTGATCGAACAATTTGAGTTTGGAATCCGGGCGGGCCGTTCGTAACCTGCCCGGATGCAAGTGCCGTTTCTAAATTTGGCAGCGCAATACGCTTCTCTCAAAGAGGAGTTGCTGCCCGTTGTCGAACAAACCCTGGCGGGCGCTCATTACATTCTGGGCCCGAATGTCACCGCGCTGGAGCAGGAGATTGCAGCTTATACGGACACCACCTTCGGTATCGGGGTCAATTCCGGGTCCGATGCGCTGACTCTCGCGCTCCGGGCGCTGGACATCCAGGCGGGCGACGAAATCATCACCACCCCTTTCACCTACATCGCCCCGGCGGAATCGATTCACCAGATGGGCGCCCGGATCGTCTTTGCCGATGTCGACCCGAAGACCTTCACCATCGATCCGAAAGAGATCGCCCGGAAGCTTTCCCCCAAAACGAAAGCGCTCCTGCCGGTGCATCTTTTCGGTCAGGCCTCGCCACTGGATGAGATCCTGAAGCTCGCGGTGCTCCACAAGTTGGAAGTAGTGGAAGATTGCGCCCAGGCTATTGGTGCAAAATACAACGGCCGTTCAGTGGGGAGCTTCGGCCGGATGGGTTGCTTTAGTTTTTATCCGACCAAGAATCTAGGGGCAAACGGAGACGGCGGCATGATCGTGACCCGCGATGAAGGGCTGGCGAAAAAGCTAAAGATGCTGCGCGTGCATGGAATCGAACGCCGATATTTTCACGACCTGCATGGCTACAACTCCCGCCTGGATGAACTGCAGGCGGCCATTCTGCGGGTGAAGCTGAAGCGGTTGGATGGCTGGAATAATCGCCGCGCTGAGATCGCTGCCCGTTACACAGCGGCCTTCAAAGGATTGCCATTGGAATTGCCAGTCACGCAGGCGGGAAGCACGCATGTATTTCATGTCTATGCGGTATTAAGCGATCGCCGGGATGCGCTCCAACAATTCCTGGCGGATAAAGGAATTCCGACGCTCATTTATTACCCGAGACCGTTGCACCTGCAAAAGGTTTACGAGGATCTCGGATATCGAGAAGGCGATTTCCCGGTGGCAGAAGCGTTGTCGCGCCGGATTCTGCCGCTTCCAATGTACCCGGAGTTAAGCGATGAACAGGTGGAATATGTGGCGGCCACGATTCGGCGGTTTCATGGCTGACCAGGAAATGACGAAGGCCGAATGCACGAATGACGAATTTTGAGCAGGACTCGACGGTGCTCATGAATCTTTCACGTCATGGGGGGGGCTGATTACGATTACGGGTGTTATCAAAAGGGGACATCACTGCAGTTTAGCCGCCACGGGATGGGCGTAGTCGTTCCATAGGCGCTCCAGCAATTCTTTGTCGGGAGCGGCGTCGTGGACTACGAAGCGGTAGCGCATGACATACGGTTTGCCAGGTGTGATTTCCATTGGCCCCGCCTCCTGTGGCGCGTAGTTGAAGAACGGTTCGTCGGGGTGCAAGCGCATGGGCTGAGGAGCGCGGAAATTCTCGGGATGACACATGATGGTGATGCCGGCGCGCTCGCCGTCGACGAGTCCGCTGATGTCACACCAGCGTGCATGTGTGCCCTGCCCTTTGATGCGATCCGTTTCACCTTCGCTGGTCAGGAATTGGGTGTTGTCCTTGCCGTTCCAAGCTCTGTTTCCGCGGAAACCAATGCCGCCGTAACGGTATTCGGGAAGCTTCAGGGGCTTGGAAGTAGCGCACTCCTGGACGGCGGTGATATCGAACATCCAAAAGCGTCCTTTGGGATCGGGAGGATACGCACGCACTTCCCAGGTTTCATTCAGAGCAGTCTTTGGCTCCGGCGCGGTGAGATCGACATAACGTTGTTTCGACACAAGGCCGTTGAAGGCCGGTCCGTCGAAGGTTTTATCGACGGATACGAATTCCACCTTGCCCTTGCCGTCGCCTACATTCCAAAAATCGGGGTGGCGACCCTCAAATTCCGTTTTGGTCCACGATGCCCAAACGCCGCGGTGATGGATGTGGTTCGGCGGAAAGTCGTCGGTCACGGTTTTGCCGGAAAGGGTGCGGATGGGATGCAAGTAGCCACCTCGGAGGTAAAGAGGCTTGATGTCTTCACGAGGGAGTTCGCCTGGTTCGGCCTGAAATTCCATCAGCGTTTGGCTCGCATTTTTGAAGGCATATTTCTTTCCATCCTTTTTGATTCCGGGAACCGAAAGCCAGGAACCTTCATTCAAGGTTTCGAAAGTAGCGGTTTCGCCCTTGCCGAGCGCAGGCAGAACAAACCAGGCTTTGCCGCTTTGCTCCGGTTGGACCGGAAGGATGTTCCCATTTTTATCCTTGAGGAAATGGACCTTTGCATCACCCGGCGAAAAAGAAACGATCGCCCGTTCTCTCGGGAAATCCCCTGCTTCCACAAGGAGGGTGGGATTTGCCGCACGGGACGCCCAAGGCAGGAGCGAAAATGCGGCCAAAACAGGGAGAAATGCGGGAGATTTCATGTGCCGTTCTTAACGAGTGGTCTCCGGGACGTCAAGCCTTCCTCGGGCGCAAATTCCATTTG
>JAQGOV010000123.1 GCA_028293425.1 Verrucomicrobiales bacterium | reverse complement strand
TGTTTTTCGTCAACCAACATCCAGGAACCCATCTCACGGTCTCACTCACTTACGCTCTCACGCTCGCCCCATTGGTCTCCCCTTCGGCGTATCTGGCGAGGTGGCGAGGCAGATCAATTTTCTTCCTGGCGTTGTAGGCACAGTGCCCTCACCGGACGTTTCCCCGTTCGCCAATCCGCAATCACCGATCCGCGATCAACAATTTAGCAGACCCCGCTCTCACGCTCTCCCCATTGCTACCCCCGGTAGCTCTGTTCCAACGGTGCTTGGAATCCCGCACCGAACCCATTACGCTCCCGCCATGCGATTTATCTGGCACGGCGTGTTATACGGCTTTGCACTCCTCATCGCATTCCTCTCACCTCTCGTTATGGCAGCGCCCATCCCTCGTTCCCCGGAACTTCAGCGCATCGTGGACATCGCCGCGTCCGCGACGCTGGAACATTTCGCCGGCGAAAAACTTCAATCCAACCAACTGGCCTTCACCTTGGTGGATATTTCGAACAAAGCCACCCCGCGCCAGGCTGGATTCCGAGCGGACGCTCCCATTTATCCGGCCAGCGTGATTAAACTTTTTTACCTCGTGGCGGCTCATCGCTGGATGGAAGATGGAAAGCTAACGGAGACTGACGAGCTGCGACGCGCCATCAGGGACATGATCATCGATTCTTCCAACGACGCTACCCATTACGTGGTTGATGCGATCACTGCCACCACGGGCGGTCCTGAACTTCCACCGGACGAAATGAGGGCATGGTCGGAAAAGCGAAACGCCATCAACCGCTACTTCTCATCCGAGGGTTACACCAGGATTAATGCCAACCAGAAACCCTGGTGTGAGGGCCCATACGGTCGCGAACGCGAGTTTGTCGGTAAAAATTTTGCAAATCGCAATGCTCTCACGACCGAGGCCACCGCGCGGTTGCTGTCGGAAATTGTTGAAGGCAAAGCCGTCTCCGCAGCCAGAAGCAGACAAATGATGGATATCCTGCAACGGAATTACTCCAAAAAGGTGCAAAGCGATGAGCCCGATCAGGCTGTGGACTTCACAGGCAAAGCCCTGCCGCCCGGGGCAAAGCTTTGGTCCAAAGCTGGCTGGACCAGCACCGCCCGTCATGACGCCGCTTACATCGAACTTCCTGGAGGTCCGAAATTTGTTTTGGTGACTTTCACCACGGACCATAGTAAAAACGGGGAAATCATTTCGTTTGTTGCGCGTAACATCATGGAAAGGTTAAAGCGCTAATTCGACAAATCTCCAAAAGACCCGGTTTTCAGGAATAAATTCTTTGGTCCTGCATCTTACTTGAATGAGACCGCTACCGGCTTGTCCAAGGCGTTGGCTGAAAGGCTTCTAAATACCTGGCAGGCAAGTTCCTGGACAACTTGGAATACGATTTGCATTAGGGATTTCTATTTGTAACCTAACAGCTCAATCAAATGCGACAATTCACGAGCATCGCCTCAAATGCGTTTATGGAACTGATTAGGCAGCCGGTTTTTCTGCTGCTAATCTCCAGTTCTTCGCTCTTTTGTATGTATTTGGCGAGCATTCCCTACTTTGGTTTCGGAGATGACCCCAAACTGGTAAAGGACAGCGTGCTAGCGATTATGCTCCTGGCTGGTCTCCTCGGGGCGGTTCTGAGTGCTTCTAACTCGGTGGCGCGTGAAATCCGCACAGGCACGGCCCTGGCGGTGCTTTCAAAGCCGGTTGGTCGTGCTCAATTTCTTCTGGCAAAGTATGCTGGTTTGGCTGGGGCTCTGGCAGTGCTCACCTTTGTAAATCTACTGGCTGCCTTACTGGCCAGCCGAATGGCCTATGATGCTTACGGGTCGACCGATTGGTGGGCGCTGTCCATTTTTGTCATAGCAATGGTTGTCGCATATGGCATCGGGGGCTTCAGCAATTTTTTCCTCAGAAGACCTTTTGTTTCCGACGCTGTACTCGGGATTGTCGTGATGGCTACGGTTGCTTTCGTGGTCATCAACTTTATCGGCAAGGAGGGAGCCCTTCAGGCCTTTGGAACAGGGATTGATTGGCGTATGGGCCAGGCCAGTATCCTGATCCTGTTTGCTCTCTGGATTCTCGCCGGGCTGGCCCTGCTTTGCTCCACGCGACTTGAAATGATTTCAACCCTGGCCATCTGCTCCAGCTTTTTCCTGCTCGGAATTATGTCGGATTACCTGTTCGGGCGCCGCGCGGATCATTCCTGGTGGGCGTCGATTCTTTACACTGTTTTGCCGAACTGGCAGCTTTTGTGGGTCGCGGATGCACTGGAAGAAGGAAAGCACATCCCATGGACTTACCTTGGGACTGCTTTCGGGTATGTTGTGGCCTATGTCGGCGCAGCTTTGGCAATGGCTTTGTATTTGTTTGAGGATCGAGAATTGAGTTGAGCATGGAACGGAACATCCAAAAAAACGGTCTGGTTAACTTCCTGATTTTGTTGGCAGTGGGCGTGGCCGGTTTCATCGTGGCACGCTATGCCAACTCATTGGCCGGCCAGGTCGCCTCCTTCTACATCGGGCTTGGGGCACTGGTTGCCGCGGTGAGCTGGTTCCAGATGCGCCTGGAAGATCGTGAACGGCTCGAACGCCTTGAATTTGACGAGGTCACCCGCTCCAATACCGCCACCAATCTGTTCAATACCCAGGAAACTGAAACCTTCGCTGCCCGTCGATCCCGCGAACAGTTCGAGCGCTTCTTTATCCCAGGCTTCACGGTGGTCCTTTTCCTGGTGCAAGGCATTGCTGCCTGGCTGCTCTGGAATTGGATTCAAAAAAATACCCTTCCACTGGTTGCCGAAAAAACCTTGGTGACAATGGCGTTGCTAGGGCTCTTTGCCCTGGTCCTTTTCATTCTCGGCAAATATTCGGCTGGCCTTTCGCGGATTGAAAACCAGCGTTTGTTGCGACCCTCCGCCAGCTATCAGCTTTTGGGAGCCTACGTGCTGGCCTTGGTCGTAGCTGGAATCGCTGCTTTCCAAGCCGGTTTTTCATTGGTTGACGAGTACCTGGCCGTGGGACTCGTGGTTCTGCTTGGATTGCTGGCTCTGGAGAATGGTGTTGGATTGCTCCTGGACATGTATCGCCCCCGGGTAAAGGGCCAAAATGGCTTGCTCCTTTACGAAAGCCGAGTCATTCGCCTGCTCAGCCAGCCTGAAGGCATCTTCAGCACCGCAGCGCATGCCTTGGATTATCAATTTGGGTTCAAAGTTTCTGACACCTGGTTCTATCGTTTTCTGGAGAAGGCCATCATTTGGATTGTCCTGGGTCAACTTGCCATCCTGCTGCTCTCCACTTGCTTTGTTTTCATTGAGGCAGGTGAGAAGGCGTTACTCGAACGGTTCGGCCGTCCGGTGGCTGGGAGTGAGGTGCTGAGCGCGGGTTTTCACTTGAAGCTGCCTTGGCCGGTCGACCGGGTTTACCGCTACCGCACCGATGAAATTCAGAATTTTTACATCGGCTTTGAACACGACGAGAAGGATGAAGCAGAAACAGCAGTCTTATGGACGGTGAAGCACTACAAAGACGAGTTTCATTTGTTGGTGGCCAGTCGCGAGCCAGCCAATGCATCCAACACCGGTAATGCCGGCAAAAAGAGCCCGCCGGTCAACCTCCTTTCCGTTGGTATTCCAGTTCAATACCAGATCAGCGACCTGCGCGCCTGGGCTTACAACCATCGGAATGCCAGCGAACTGCTTGAGAAAATTGGAACTCGCGAAGTGGTTCGTTATCTTGTGAGCATTGATATGCTCGAGATGATGTCGAGCGGCCGTTTTCAGGCCGGCGAGGAACTCCGTAATCGTATCCAGCAGCGCGCGGACGAGCTGAAGCTCGGAGCCAAAATCCTCTTCGTCGGTTTGCAGGATGTGCATCCGCCCGTGGCCGTGGCTCGTTCCTATGAGGCAGTGGTTGGGGCCGATCAAAAGAAAAAAGCAGACATCCTGAACGCTCAGGCGGACCGTGTGCGCATCAGTGCCCGGGCTCAATCGCGCTCCGTGGAGCTAAAGCAGGCGGCCGAGGCCGACAAAATCCGGGTGACCACCAGCGCCGCAGCTTACGCCGCTTTATTCACCAACCAGCTATATGCCTTCAATGCTTCCCCGAGCGTTTATCCGCAAAGGGCTTATCTCCAGACTCTGATGCGCGGGGGTTCCAGCACCCGAAAAGTAATCATCGCAACCACCAACACCACTGGAGTGATCATGTTGAATTTGGAGGAGAAGTTCCGTCCTGACATCCTGGACATTCCGCTTCCCTCCGCCCCGAAAAAATGAAACGAAATCTGCCCACAGTTATCATAGGCGGCTTGCTGCTGTTGATTTTTGTTTTGCTCCTGTTTGTCTTCCAGGTGCGGACCACCGAGGTGGCCGTTGTCACCACGTTCGGCCGCCCCACCCGCAATATTCTGGAGCCGGGCGCTTATTGGAAGTGGCCATGGCCGGTCCAGCGCGTACATAAATTCGACAAGCGGATCAACAATTACGAAGGCAAGTTCGAACAGGTCTACACTTCCGATGGCTATAGCCTGCTGCTCATGGTTTATGTCGGCTGGACAATCAATGAGCCGAATAATTTCTTCCCGCGTTTCAATGGTTCGACCAAAAAGGCGGAGGAAAGCTTGGAAGGCCTTCTCCGTAACGCTTACAGCGGAGTCGTGGGCAAGCATGCCTTCTCCGATTTTATTTCCACGGACGAGAAGCAATTGAAATTCGTAGACATCGAACACGAAATGCTGGCGCGCATCCAAGCCGATTCGCGCTCTATCACCAACGGCATCGAAATCAAGTTCCTCGGCATCAAAAAACTTGGCCTGCCCGAGAGCGTGACGCAGCTCGTTTTCGAGCGCATGCAATCTGAACGGAAAGTGCAGGAGGAGAAAATTAAATCCGAGGGTGAACGCGAAGCTTCCGAACTCCGGTCCACAGCCAACCTGGAAAGTGCCAGGTTGCTGGCCGATGCTGAAGCCACTGCCACGCGGACCCGAAGCCAGGGTGATGCCGAGGCAGCCAAATCTTTTGCGGTCTTTGAGCAAAGCCCCGAGCTGGCCAATTTCCTCCTGCAATTGAATGGGCTTGAGCTTTTCCTCAAGGAAAAGACCACCTTGATCCTGGACCAGGCGACTCCTCCCCTGAACCTGCTCCGAGGACCGGCTCATATCCCGAACCTTGGAAAGCCTCGTTCAGGCAATACCGCGGGTGACGTTCCCAAATCCAACCAAACGGCAAAAACACTCGATTAGCCGCATGAGCGATTACCATGACCATGAGCACGGCCGCTCCGCGGTAGCGGAAAGGCCAGCGCCGGTTCCGGATGTGCCGGATGATGCCGCTTCCCAGGCGCTGTCTGAAGCCCTTAAGAGCAGTTTTGCCATTGTTCGATGGCTGATGATCGGCTTGGTAGTGGTTTTCCTCTTTTCCGGTTTCTTCCAGGTTGGCACGCAAGAAAAGGCCATTATTCTACGCTTCGGAAAACCGGCAGGCGGGGCGGATGCAGCCTTGCTCGGGCCCGGACCGCATTGGGCTTTCCCTTATCCGATCGATGAAGTGGTGAAAATACCGATCGGCCAGGCTCAAACGGTTGCCTCCACGGTGGGCTGGTATCACACTTCAGCGGCCCAGGAAGCATCCGGCACAGAGCAGCCCCCTGGCCCTTCTCTAAACCCGGTTCTGGATGGATATGTTCTGACGGCTGACGCAAACATTGTTCACGTCCGCGGCACCTTGCTTTACCGCATCGCCGAACCCGCGTTGCGCTATGAATTTGATTTTGCGAGCGCCTCCAACGTGGTTCAGAACATCTTCAACAACGCGATCAACTACGCTGCTGCCACTTACCTGGTGGATGACATTTTGAAGGGCGACGTTGCCGGATTTCGTGAGAAGGTTCGTATTCGTGCGGAACAATTGGTCGCCGAGCGAGGACTCGGGATTACGATTGATCAGGTCAGTTTGGAAGCCAAACCCCCTCGGCAGTTAACGACCGCCTTCGCCGCCGTCCTCGAGGCTGATGTCCGCCGGAGCAAGATTTTGAATGATGCACGAAGCTACGCAAACAAATCGCTGAGCAAAGCCAAGGGTGAGGCCGCGGGACTGGTGAACGCAGGGGAAACGGAACGGAATCGCATGGTGGAGTTCGTGGCTGCGGATGCCAGGCGGTTCAATGACGCGCTGCCCGGATATAGAGCCAATCCCGAGCTATTCATGCAGCGGCTGCAACTGGAGACCATGCAACGGGTTCTGACGAATGCGCAGCAAAAATATCTGATTACAGACCAGCCAGGTGGAAAACCCACCGAATTGCGGATACAATTGAACAACGAACAGCAAAAGATCAAATCGATCGAACAGCAGACGGATGATCATCATGATTGATCCGCGGTTTGTAAAAGGGTCATCGCAGCGTGCGGAAGCCCACTTGGAATATCTATGCAAGTAACGTCGCTTTTAAGTCAGCGCGAGCATAATCATGAACATGGCCACGATCATGAGCATGAGGGTGCGGATTGTTCGAGCTGCGGTCATGACCATAGCCACACGCCGGTGCGGCTGCGCCAGACAATCGTCGGAATTCTCTTTGTCATCAACGCCTTCCTCGTGGACTGGCTGTTCGATCAAGGGCATATGGTCGCCAGCGGCAGCGCCATGATTGGCGCAGTTCTCCTCGGCTATCCCATTGTTCAGACCGCAGTCAAGGATCTGATGCGCGGGGTGCTCAGCATCAACGAACTTGTGGGCATTGCCGTTCTGGCTGCCTTTGCCTCCGGAGATTACAAAACGGCAGGTGTGGTCGCGTTTTTCATGCTTCTGGGGGAGATCATCGAAACCCGCACCGCGGAAGGAGCGCGTGCCTCCATTGAATCCCTGATTAAACTGACCCCAACCAAAGCCCGCCGGATCACTGCCAAAGGCGAAGAAGAAATAGCCGCCAAGGATTTGGCAATTGGTGACACAGTTCGAATTCGCCCGGGGGACAACGTCCCGGCCGACGGCGTCATTGTGACAGGACAGGGTTCATTCAACCAGGCGAACATCACAGGCGAATCATTGCCCGTGGACAAGAAGCCAGGCGACGAGGTTTTTGCAGGCACTCAGAACCTGACTGGCGTGTTGGAGGTAAAAGTTAACCGGGCCGGCCAGGACACAACCTTGGGCAAAGTTAGGGAACTCATCCTCGCAGCGGAGAAGACCAAGCTGCCGATCATGCGGATCATCGACCAGTACATGATTTATTACACGCCGCTGGTGCTGGTGCTGGCTGCCCTGGTCTGGGCGTTTACTCGGGATTTAAACCGGGTCATTTCCGTGGTAGTTGTATCCTGTCCATGTGCTTTCATTCTGGCCACCCCCACGGCGATGGTGGCCGCGCTCTCAGCTGCGGCTCGCCTCGGCATTCTGATCAAGAACGTGAGTGACATTGAACTCGCTGCTCGCATCAACGCCTTCGTGTTCGACAAGACTGGAACCCTGACGACCGGCAAATTAGCCGTGAGCCGTCTCTCCCCTGTTGGAGATGCGACGCAGCCAGCGGAACTGCTCCGGATTGCAGCTTCAGCCGAAAAATATTCCAACCACCCGACGGCCAAGGCTTTGGCGCAACTGGCTGATGAAGCAGGCGTGCCGCTGACGGAGCCAAAGAATTTCACCGAAACCGCTGGCCGTGGAATCAAGGCAGAGGTTGATGGCGCTACCATCCTGGTTGGCCGGGCTCAGTGGCTGAAAGATAACGGTGTCGGCGAGGACGTCATGAAGTCAGTCGACCTGAACGAGACTGAAGGTTTCAGCCTTATCTTTGTCGCCAAGGGTGGCAAGTTCATCGGTTGGCTCGGTCTGCAAGACCAGACTCGGGCCGAAGCCCGTGAAGCCTTGGCCGAGCTGAAGCAGAATGGTGTGCGCCGGATCGCGATCGTTTCCGGGGACCGTCAGCCAGTGGCAACCCGCGTGGCCAGGGAGATCGGTTGTGAAGAAGTGATCGGCGATTGCCTCCCGCAGAACAAAGTGGAGTTTGTAAGGCAGTTCAAGAGCAAAGGCTATCGCGTAGCTGTGGTAGGCGACGGTGTGAATGACGCTCCGGCCCTGGCGGCAGGAGATATTGGCATCGCCATGGGCGCGGCAGGGAGTGAAGTTGCCATTCATAGCGCGACCATTGCTTTGATGAACAATGACCTGCGCCGTTTGCCATTCCTGGTCAAACTTTCCCGGAGCACGCGGGCCGTCATTAATCAGAACTTTTTGTTTGGCGTCGGCTTCATCATTGGCGGTTTGACGCTGGCTTCATTCGGTAAAATTAACCCAATTGTTGCCGCAGTGTTGCACAACGCGGGTTCGCTCATTGTTATTTTCAACAGCGCCCGTTTGGTTCGGCAAGGTGAACACCTGGAACCTTACATGCCTACGGCGACAGCAGTTCCGGCAAAGGAACTTGAAGTGGCTCCCCAACTGGCCCCGCGATTGGCTTAACACCTTTTGTATGGTTGCATCTGAACAAACAATCCAGGCCGGAAACGGGGCCAACGGAACCAATTCCGAGGTGGTTGTCGCAGTCCGCGGGCTGACCAAAATCTTCAAGGATTTTTGGGGCCGGTCGAAAGCGCGGGCGGTTGATAACGTGGATTTTGAAGTCCGCCGAGGCGAGGTCTTCGGCTTGCTCGGGCCCAATGGCTCCGGCAAATCGACCACGGTGAAAATGCTGCTCGGTTTGTTAAACCCTAGCAAAGGCCATATCGAAGTTTTTGGTCATTCGCCGAGGCATGTGGCCACCAAGTCGCGCATCGGCTACCTGCCGGAGGAGTCCTATCTGTATCGGTATTTGAATTCCTATGAGACGCTGGATTTCTTCGGAAACCTGTTCAACCTTCCGGCCAAGGAACGTCAGCAGAGGGCCGATCAGCTCCTGGACATGGTTGGCCTGACCCAAACACGAACGCGTGCGGTTGGTGAGTTTTCGAAAGGCATGCAGCGTCGTATCGGTTTGGCCCAGGCACTGATCAACGATCCTGACTTGGTCATTCTGGATGAGCCGACTGCAGGTCTTGACCCAATTGGCTGCCGGGAAGTGAAAGATTTGATTATTGCGCTCGCTCGCCGCGGAAAAACGGTGATTCTGAGCAGTCACTTGCTCTCGGATGTTGAGGATGTTTGTGACCGGGTGGTGATTTACTACGGCGGCAAGATTCAAGCCATGGGCACCTTGAAGGACCTGCTGGCTAAGCCCGACTCAGTGCGGCTGACAATGCCACCGCTGCCACGTGAGACTATGGAGAAGGTGCTGGCGCTCATCCGAAAGGATGTGGCGGAGGAGCGTATACGGATCGATACCCCTACTCAGAATCTAGAAAGTTATTTCCTCGAGGTGGTCCAGAAGGCCCGCCAAAGCGCGGAAACGTCGGGTGCAACCTCCGGCAACAAAGTAGCGGCCTATTTGCGTGGAAACGTTGAAGAGAAGCCTACGACCGAAAAGGTTTTGGAACGCCTCACGCTGCCGGCACAAACGCCTGCCGCAGCCGCGTCCGTGGTTGAGATGGTATCAGCACCGAAGGTAGATCAGGCGAAGCTGCAAGCTTTGGCACGTCCAGCAGAACTGCGTCCGGTACCTGCTCCTGCCTCCAAGCCGTCCGTTGGCAACGAACAGCCAGCTCCCGAACCGCCCAAACCGGTCGATCTTGCCAAGGCGAACGAAAAGCTTTCCTCATTGCTAGGAAAACCGAAGTAACCTCCCAGCGCCGTCATGCAACGCCTCTTCGCCATAGCTGCATTGACCTGGAAAGCCGCTTTCCGTTTTCGGCTTTTTTGGGTCCTCGCTGCGTTGCTGCTTGGCTCAGTAGTGGTATTGCCCCTGATCCTCAAGGATGACCAAACTGCCCGCGGTTTCATTCAGCTTTTATTGACTTATAACCTGACGGTTATTACGACCCTGCTCGGCTTTTCCACGCTTTGGCTGGCTTGTGGCACACTGGCTCGGGACATCGAGGAATGCCAGATGCAAATGGTGGCCGTGAAGCCGATTTCCCGGTGGCAAATCTGGTTGGGCAAATGGATTGGCTTGGTTGGGCTTAATGCGGCTCTCCTGGTTCTGTCCGGAGGCAGCGTTTACGGGCTCTTAATGTTCCGTTCCGGAAAGCTGCCGGAAGCGGAACAAAAGATCCTGAGAAATGAGATCTTTGTAGCGCGCGCAACCATTCGTGAGCCAATACCGGACGTTGAGGCAACCGTGGATCGGATCTTCAAAGACCGTCTGCAAAAGACGCCGGTTCCTGTTTCGGAACATGAGACTTTGCGGAACACCATTCGGGAGCAGTTCAAAGCCGGCATCCAGATCGTTCCGCCGGATTACAGGCGGCGCTGGGAGATTGACCTCGGGTTGAGGAAGAACTTTCTTTCCGATAAGCCGCTTTTTATCCGCTCCAGATTTTACGCAGCCCAAACCAATGCCACGGGAACCTACCTTGGCGAGTGGCAAGTAGGGTTGCCTGAGAAGACTCGCACCTGGACAACCTTTAAAAGTCAGGCTGCGGATGCCTTTTACGAATTTCCGATCCCACCGGGTCTCTGGGACGAAAACGGAAAGCTCACAATCAACTTTTTGAACCGGAACAACAGCGCCTTGTTGTTTCCGATCGAGGATGGCTTTGAGATTTTGTATCGGGAAGGCGGCTTTGGGCTGAATTATGTGCGCGGTTTAGGGATTATCCTTTGCTGGCTAGGGCTATTGGCAGCGCTTGGCCTGGCCGCGGCCAGTTTCCTCTCCTTCCCCGTTGCCGCCTTTTTTTCCGGCACGCTCCTTTTTGTGGCCATGTCGGGCAACACCTTATCCAACGTGGTTTCGGAGGGCGGCATTTTGGGCGCGGATCACGAGACGGGCGCGATCAATAATTCGTGGGTGGATATGCTTCTCATCCCAATTTTCAAAGGGATGTTGCAACTGATTAACCTCGTCCAGGGCTTTTCTCCAGTGGATGCATTAAGCACGGGCCGCAGCATCACCTGGGGACAGTTAGGCCTGGCCTTCACTCAAATTGTGCTCTTAATGGGCGGGTTGCTCGCGGTTGCGGGCATCCTCGTTTTCACGCGTCGTGAACTGGCCACCGCGCAAGGGACCTCATAAATGAGCCGGCGCGTTTACAAATGGGTCCTGGTCGGAACGGCGATCATCCTTCTGCTGGCCGTGTCTTTCCTCCAACGTTCGCTGAATCGGCAACGGGCCGACATGGGCCTCATGCGAGTGGCGGACCTGGGTTCCAACGCGCCGCCCATGCTGGCTTT
>JAQGOV010000089.1 GCA_028293425.1 Verrucomicrobiales bacterium | reverse complement strand
AAGCATTTGCAAATACGGCGGATGCGAATCGCCTTAAGGGCCGTTCCAGAACCAAAAGCGATGGAGCGCACCCTGAAACGCCTTGTTCTCTGCGCAAGCATCATCCTGTGGGTGCTCGCGTTCGTCTTTTCAACACAAGCCCAGGAACCGCACTGGCGCAACCTGGAATTGGAGCGACAGATTGATCAGCTTTTTGCCCAATTACCTCCAGTCAAAAAGCACCTGGGGAATCTCACGGAAGCTCAGGTGGCCGAGCGTCTCACGCAGGAGCAAAATTATCGCCGCCTGAACCAGGAAAAAAAAGAAGGCAAGTGGACAGCCGCTCTTGTAGAGGAAAGCACACTCGCAATCGAATCCCGCTTCGAGACCATTCAGGGATTGTTAAATTTTGCGCAGGAAAAGCAGGCGCTGGTGGATGTTTGGGCTTACCCCGAACCCGGAAAAAAACCGAGGCGCATCCCGGCCACCGAGATGCCGGAACTCAAGAAGCAAACGGCCGAGCAACCTACTTTTCTCACGCTCACTTATCGAGGCGCGGAGGGGAAACCTATCAGCCATCGCATTGAGTTCTCCTATTTAGCAGCCGAGTCTGCCCTTGCCACCCAGCTTGGTTATCAAAAGCACCGGGAGATTCAGACAACTGCTCGACAGGTGCTCAGCAGCCGAGATGAATCAGGAAAAATCAACGCAAAGGTCCAATGGGAAGCGCTGATGGAAGCGGTGTTGAAAGGCCGACTGCCGTTGAAGGAAGTCCCGCAGGAGCCAAGGAATGCGCAGGACGTTTTCGTCGCATTCGAGTTTGAGGTCAATGACCAAAACCAAATTGTCCGTGCCTTGAGGATTTACCGCGAGAGCGAAGTGGAGCGCCGCGTCGTGCAGGAAAACAAGGATGACTATGTCCAGGTTCTGGTGCTTAAGAAGCCTGGAATCGAACGTGAGGTTCGCGGCTTTCGCACGAAAAACCTAACCGACGAGCTGGAGCCGCTAACCAATCCCGTGCCAGGGCAAGATGCGGTGGACCTGCGTGTCAGGGACAAGAGCGAGCCTCAACCCCGGAAATGGAATCTGGTGGAATTTGGAGAGCCCGAACTCATCCGGGAAACAGCGCTTGCAAAATTCAGCCTGCTGAATGCGCACATCGAGAAAAAGCGGAAGGAAATCGCGATCCGCAAAGCCAACCTGGATCTAATCGCGGAAACCGTCTTCGCGGGGCTCAATATCGGTGGAGGATTGGCGCTCGTGCCTTTCCCTTTGGGCGAAGCTGCCCGGCTTGGCTATAATACCGCAGTCACCCCCTGGTTCATACCGGATGTCCCCACGGTGAAGGAAATGCGCGAGCTCTTCCAAATCCTGGCTGCCAAAGACAAAGATCCCGATCTGAGGACCAAGCCCGCCAAATACCTGGATAAGGAAGATATCCGGAAGCTGGAGCAGTCGGCAAAACAACTCACCGACCAGGAGGTGCGGGATTATCTGGAACGCACAACTGAAGAGGATATCCGCGCCATGCTCCGGTTACCTAAGTTCCAGCAAATCGACGCGCGCGTTAGCAACCTCCTGGGCATCATGGCCGATGCAGGAAGAGTCAGCGGGTGGACGGATGGGGGAGGATTTCAGAAGGATGTTTTTAACAGTATCTATTTCAGCGTCACCGGCGAAATCAGTATCAAGAACATCATTGCCGTTCTGTCCGGAGGATCGGTCGCAACTCCCTTAAGTGGCGCCTCGTTGCACGATTTAAGCCAGGGCAGGGGACCTGGAGCCGCGTGGCTCCAGTTTTTCAATTTCACGGTGGATGTCCGTGCGGTGCTGAATACTTTCTCCCGAATCTCCCGTTCCAGTCTGGCCGGTAAAGAATTGAAAAAGCCATTTCCTTACGCGCCACGGATGACGGACCTCGCCGCTTACGAAATCCGCCTCTTTGGATTTCCGCTCCTGATCTTTCACAAACGCGGGTTGATGAAAGACGATTACGCGGCTTACACGAACGATTTTGCTTACGGGCTGATGGGAACGCGAATTGTCGAACACTTCCCCACGAAGGAAGCTATGGATGCGGAGATCCAGGCCCGAACCATGGTGCCGCTCGGTTATGTGCGGGTGTTTGATGGCAAAGGAGGCTGGAAGAACTCAAACCTGGCGGTGTTTGCGCACAAGGTTCGCACTGGAAAGTACAAAGGAAAAACTACTGTTATCATTTATGGTTTGAAGGCGTATCGAGAGAACTCAGATTTAATTGAGCGCGAGTACCGGCGGTTTCAGCAGTATGAGCAAGCGTTGCAGGATGGTGGGGTGATTGAACAGGTAATCAGCGGCGGCGCGAACGGAACCGCAGCCGGAGGGGAACCGCAAGTGAACCTGGGTCCAAAGGCCATGGACGAGCGATTTAGTTCCCTGCTGGGAACCCTCCTGGAGTGGCGGAGATTGAAAATACGAGCAGAACTCGGATTGGCTGAAGAGGAGCAAGCCAAGGCAAGCCTCACCAAATATTTGGAAGAACACGAGGTGGACTTGAGTGAGCCGCTTGTTGGCGTGGATCGTTACAACAGCACGTTTATTTATCACAGGACGATCAAAGGCCAGCCTCAAACCGTGCGGGTGACTGTCATCCCGAGCGTGAAGGATATCCAGCGTGAGGTCGCCAAAGCGGAACGCGGAGTTCAAATCGAGCGAAAACGGCTTGCAGCCATTGGGCCGAATGGAGCAGGGGCAGTGCTTGTCCACGAAGCTATCAGCAAACCTGGCGGTTGGGAGGTCGGACCTCTCCTCCAGGATAAATCCGGTGAGATGGTTGGACTCAAGGTTGGAGCGGCTTCCATGCGC
The DNA here is from genome assembly GCA_028293425.1 of Verrucomicrobiales bacterium. Lineage (GTDB taxonomy): Bacteria > Verrucomicrobiota > Verrucomicrobiia > Limisphaerales > JAQGOV01 > JAQGOV01. The sequence goes on along the minus strand of JAQGOV010000089.1, from coordinate 7,146 downwards.
GATGCCCTTGAGCGAGTCCAAAAGCTCCCTTCCATGGAGCGGGCGCGCATGGAATACAACCACTTTGCATCCATGCTCATGGATTGGGACGGAAAACAAGTTTTTGTGACGTTCGATTTTCCCTTAAGTAGAGAAATTCGCCAAGAGGCCCTCAATCCTATTAGTGGCGAGCGGGAAGCGCGGATTTACCGGGACGGACGGCTTTGGCGGATCATAACCAATCGGAGAATTACCCAAATCGAAAGGGACGAACAGGAGGATGAGTTGCGAAGTAGCACGTTTCGCAACAATGGCACCCTTGAAAACTCAATCCCGGGGCCTCTCCTGGGAAAAACAGCGACGGTGGAATTGTGGAAGCGAGATCCTCGCGAAGCCGGAGTCCAGTCAGAGGAGCTGACCACGCTTCGATTATGTGCCAGCTATGTTACCGGTCAGATTCAATCGGAGGCTTATGGCTATCATCCTTTGCCTCTTTTGGTCGCTGATCCTTTGCTCATCACCAGCAACCGCTACGATTCGTTGGGACGCTTCGCCGAGGCAAGATCGTGGAGTAACATAAGTGGAGAAATCGAAAGGCCTGGAAAGATTTTGAAGGCCAAGGCTGGCCAGAAAATATTTTTGGTCACCGTGGCAGATGCGCCCAAAACGGTAGGGCGGCTCAAGATTGTGCGAAAGGATTTGTTAAAAGGCTTGAGCAGGAACCGTGTGCTCGAGTTGGCAAGTGCGGGCCGGATGGTGGAGGAATCCTGGACCGACGATGCTACGCTCGGTTTCGCACTGGAAACCGTCAGCCAGGTTGGATACCGAGACGATTTCTACGAAGGCGAAATTCCTGCGCGAACCGTAGTTGCTTCTTCTCGGAATGGAGTGATCCTCTCAAGTAGCAAGATCTTGCGCTATGATCCTCTTTCACAAAAACTCCAAGGGTTTACCACCGATTATACCGGGAACACCATAACCCAGGTGTGGCAGCACGGCTTCGAGAACCCGGTGGAAATCGAAACAGCCCAAAGCCGGACGGTTATCCGTCCCGATGCAAACGAGTTGGCCTATACCAGCGTCACCACCGCTCGTGGATCGGCGGAAGTGCTCAAGGAAGGTTCAGGGACCTACGATCCACAACAAAAAAGGTGGCATGCGGATTCGACTGTTTATTACCAGGCCGGTGTCACCAATCGTGTCGAGCGCGAGACGTTCAGCGGCTTTGGAAAACTCCTCTCATCGCACCTCGTCAACGCCTTCGAATCCAGAATGGAATATGACGAGGACGGCAGACTTAGCGGGATTCGCACCTATTACTCGAAGGATGGTGGAAGAGCGTACGATGTTTTGCAGACGGCCGAATCTGCTTTGGAATGGCTAAACGGGGCGCGTAAAGCGAAGGTTGAGAAATTTGTCGACGGAAAGCCATATGTCACTTGCATTCAATTCCGGGACAAGTTTGGTCGTGTCACAACCAATCAGTGGCGTTCAGATCGCCTCAGTCGCTCGACTGTTTATACTTATGACGGAAACAGCGAACGCATCACGAGCGCGGAAGTCTACCAGAATGGAGCTTTGCGTCACCGGTCAAAAGCGCTCGAGGTGGCGAAAGCGGCTGACGGCTTCTATCAACTGCGCAATGTTACCGTTCCCGTCTGGGGATTGTGCTCGACTCAAACCTTTACCCTTGGCGATCCCTTTTCGCGGTCCGTGGTCACAACGTACGAGAATGGTGAAGAACAACGAACCATTGATTGGCATGAAGGCACAAGCAATGCCAAAACAGTCGAGGTGCGTGATCGCCATGGCCGGCTCAAAGAGCGCAGTACTCGCACGTTGAATGCAGGGACCTGGCGAGGTGTTCAATATGACAGGGTGACACGCTTCGCCGTCAGTCCCTGGGGAACAGCGGTTCTCACAGAGATGGATGGCCTCTGGGTTGATACGGACGTGAAGTTGTTCTCAGACGCTGCCGGAATGCGCACAACTTTCGAACCGTCCAAATCGTTTGATAACCCGGTTCTCACCTCCGATTTATCTGCCCGCACGGGCGTACGATTAACGGAAACCGATGAAACGAATGTGGTCCGAATTTATCGCACCACTTTGCGGACGAACCTCTTTCAGGTCGATCAGATCGATTTAACCGGGTTGTTTTCCCAGCAGATCAGCCGCAAGCTCCTCAGCAGATCCGGAAGCATCCTGGAGGAACTGATTGGACGCATCTCCGCCGCTGGGCAAAACGGCTTGGAGCCAGCGCGACTCTTTGCCGCGGAACCCGAATTCTACAAATCTGTCTCTTATCGATATGAACGCGGCTGGCTAGTGGAGCATGCGGAGAAGGACGGGAGACAACTCGCCTTCCAAACCTCCCCTCCAGTGAGGACTGGTCCAAGTTTTCCATGCAATGACAGTCCCTGGCCGGATCTGCCAACCACAGTGGTTACCTCTCAAACAACTTCAGATTCACCCGTCGATTCCTCTTTGCTGCGCCGTTTTGTATCCCATCGATTGCATTCTCCACGTTTCCTGGAGAAAAATCCTTATATGCCTGGGAGAACAGGCGTGTGGATCACATGGAAGGCAACTTCCCTGAACTACAATCGTGAGGTTCAGTACGATGAGGATCTGGTGTTCGATGCCGCAGGAAGGTTGAGCGTCGTAAAGGCCAACAAAAAATCGCAGATTAGTGGTGTCGCGACCAAAATTCGGTATGTCATCCCTCCATTTAACGTCATTGAATTGCGACTTTCCGAAGCCGAAACGGCCAGTCTGGAAATCAAATCAGATTGCAGCGGGAGTGATTGGATTTATCTTCGCGCTGGAAGCCTGGAAAGCAGCACCCCGGTCTTAAAATTGACAGATGAGCAAGGGCATGTGGCTGAGGTCAAGAACGGCCCTGCGGATTTGGTGCATGGGATCGTCCGCTGGTGGCCATTGGAGGAGAATTTATCAAGGTGGATTCCAAACAAGTATAACCCCCAACAGGAGATTGAAATCTCCGCGCCGCTGGCCATGAAAGATGAAGGGTTGCTGGCTGTGTCCGTGCATGACCTTGCGCGAGCCGGTTTAAATATCCACCGGCTCAAAACGGCGCAGATCTTTGCTGCCGGTCCCTTTCAGCACTCTCAAATCTTTTATCTTGAGCGTCAGGGTCCGTTTGTGGAATTGCCGGGTAAAGTGGACCCGGACTTGGTAGTTGAAAAACATACGAGTGGCCTGAGAACCGTTCAGGTCGGCGAGCTCCAAGGGAGCGAACAGGACCAGGAGAAGGGGCGAGGGTCTTTTTCCGCAGTCGATTGGCATGGAGTACCAGTGGCGGCCGCGCAAGCCAAAAGCCTTAACGGAGCATTTGCTCCGATTATTCTGAAAGACTTTTCGGACGGCGAATCTGCCCGAATGCTTTATGCGATTTCCCCGAACGAGGGTCACTTCCTGGAGCATTATAAAACTGTCCGCCTCGGCGATGCGCAAATTTACACCGTGGTGCAAGGGTTTGACCTGCCCAAAATGGAAGTTTACCGAGGGAGTTATCTGGAAGACGAATCAGCTCCCAGCATTTTGTCATTCGGTAGAAACTATGCGCTTACGCTCGATGCAATTCGGGCTGGCAACCAACTGGAACGCTTTTTTGGCATGTTGCACGGACGTGTCGTGGCGAACGGTTTCAACTACGGCGGAAAGGAACTTTTTCGTTTAGCGGATCACCGCCCGGAACGCGCCAGCCATTACGAGTATGATGCTCTCCAGGCGGCTGAGCGGCAGGCGATCGATATCCACGCTTTGCCTACGCTCGCGGAAGCTCTGCTCAGTGCCCAGCCGTTGCCATGGAGTGGCCAAACGCTGAATGCGGGAATTCCAGAAGATTGGAAAGCTCAAAAATTTCTTCTCAGCCGTTTGCACCTCGCTTATCCGACAGGGCTTATACCAACCTCGCTCGGAACAGTGGCCGAGCGCTACGTGGAAACCGTTGCCGAAGCCGACATTGTTCTGCTGGCCTTGAAACTCGGCGATACGGGGGTCGCTCGCGAAGTCCTGGAGTTTTACTGGGAGAAATCCCAGGGGGGCAGACAGCCGCTCCATAAGTCCTACGATGCCCAGGCCGGAACAGCCATGGCCCTCGATGTCCGTTACCACCGGCCAGTGCACGCGCAGCGGACAGCGGAAGCACAATTGGCTGTTGCCGAAGCATCCTTCGCCACTGGCTTCAAGATTAGCGACGAGAAGCTGATCCTGCTCGGTAAAAACCTGCTGGACCTTACATTGGAACAATTCCGGCCGCCTGAGAACTCGAAGCAGCTTGCACGCGGTATTACGGAAGATCTCTACCAACCAGTTCGCCGAACCCTGGGAACTACCTTTTGGCCGGAGACTGAGAAGTATACGCTCCGCAGCAATGCCCGAGCTTATCTCTTGTTGAACAGGCTCAGCGAGATCGCGCCGAAATACCTCAAAAAACGCGCGTGGCTCAGTCTGGTCCAGCCGAGATTAACGGAGCAGAAAACCTGGCTGCAAACCCAAATCCTCCCGGAAGCCGAGCGCACTGGCATCGTTCCCCAGGGAGTCTTTGCCCTTCAGGATATCAATGCCGAAACAACCTCGCTGGTCCGTGAGCGCTCGACCTCCACGGAGGATTGGTTGTGCTTCCTGGAAGCTGCGGACGCCATGGGAGTTCCGAAGGCCACCACTCGAAAGTGGCTTGAGAACCTCGCCAGCACCCACGGCGTCCGAGTGGGAAGCGCCTGGGGTTTGGATTGGCAAATTCCCCTGGTGCGCGCTGACGTGATATCTCCAAGGTTAACCGCGCACTTTGCCCGGGTGGCAGGTCTGCTAGGGCATGCGGATGCTGAGAGGTACGCGGAACAAAAACTCAAGGAAGTTCGCACCACCAACGGATTTCCCGCAGCCATTACAGCTAAAGATGCAACGTCGCCATTACGCGTGACCGGCAAGATCACTTTGTTCCCACTCACCAATTTCGATGCTTGGCCCATGGGATTCGGGGCGCAAAAAGATTTAATCGAAAAGGCTCGGCCGGGCTGGGAACTGAACCGGATCATTCCAAATCTTCAATACAAAGAGCCTGAGCAAGTCATTGAAGAAGAGCGCAGCGACTTGACCATATTCATGGTTTTGGGTGCGTTGTTTTATGTTCTGGTGTTCGCGTGCGCCTTGTTCTGGTGGCGTTTTCGCGCTTTTCGCAAGACTGAGGCGCCATCCGGGGTCACGGAGGAACTGGTTCCGGAAGAGGTCATGCATATGGCCGAGGAACGTTGGGCCAGGCGAGTGCTGGGCATCACGCAGCCAGCAGGCTCGGAAAAGACCCGCTTTTCGAATACTCCGGTCGAGCAGAATTTCCTCATGCAACTCCGCGCCATTTACAAGCTGATCCTGGAATGGCGCCGACAGGAGAACCAATGGTCTGAAGATGATGACCGGTTGGCTGAGGGGGCGACCGATGGCTGGCTCAATGGCATGGATGAATTTGTCACCGTTTTTGGCTTGTACATGAGACAAGTCATCAAACTTGGAGCGAAGGACGGATTTGAGAAGGATAACTTTTGGAAGGAGAATGAGGACAGCAACCATATCTGGTCACGGCTGGTCATGTATTTCTCCGAATACTATTGGGCGGTTGTAACGCTCAGTCGCAACTATCAAAACCAGGTCTTGCCAGAAGCGAAAGCTTCCGTGTCCATGGAACTTGCACAATTGCTCAGCCGGATGGGCATTCGTCAAAGGACCGAATCTTTTGATGCGCGTGAGTTGTTCAATTACCCAGCAAACCCGCGCGCCATGGACTTGCTCGTGGTGCAAAAACCCGGAGCCACCTTGGAAGCCACCATGGAAACAGCGGCCACCAAACTGAATATTCCTTTTGAGCACATCGAGCGGATCCTCAAACGCTATCAGGAGTTCAAAAGACGGGAAAAGCCTTACCCAATCCATCCTTATACCATTGAATTTGCGAAATTGTTGCCCCATTTCCTGCTCATGGGGCTCGGGGCGCTCGTCTGGTACAATGAACGGATTGGTGACAGCCCCATCGTCCCTTATCTTTGGTCGCTGCTAACCCAATTTGCCCTATTGCCCTCCTCGCTCTTGTGGGCTGGGCCAATCATCACTGGAGTCTTATTAGAAATTGTAGCCAACTTCGTGCGCGTTTACCGGTTCGAAGCACCTATGCTGGAGCGCAAAAAAGCGCAACTGTTCCTGGACGCCACGGTCACAAGCTTCTTTGGAAAAAAGCATTCTGTTCTGCCCAAAGCCCGGGAAGGCAAGTGGTGGAATCCAAGCCTCTATCGTTGGGCGAGTTGGTGTTTGCGTGGAACAGGTTGCCTGCTCCTGGGAATTAAACTCCTCCAACTCGAAACACCGAGCTTTGCTACCTTCCTGGTCGTGAAAGGCCTTTTGGCAATGGTGGCGCTGGCCGAAGTCGCGACCATCTTTTTGCCTATTTTGACAACTGCCTTTAGCAAAGGGCTGCAGGACTTCGTGAGCGCGCATCCCAAAGCTCCAAAGGCGGTTCACTTTATCAACCGTTTGAATATCACAGCCACGGAGCCTGCGTCGCCCATCTGGTTATCCTTTAAGTACTATACTCAGCCCTCGGTACCGACAGGAAGCTGGTGGAGCATGTCCCAGGCGATCGTGTTCTTTTGCGTGTTATCAGGAGTCTTTTTTGCCGTCGGTGGATACTTGACGCAGCAAATCCTTTCGCTGTGGTTCACGGACACCTACCTGAACGCAAATAACTGGAAGCTCTTTTTAGGCGGACTGCTCTTCTGGAATACCATGTATCTGTTGAGGTACGGATTGTTCCTCATGTTTACAGGGGGCGCCTCGTTCTTTTCCAATTTCCCGCTCAAGGGCGTCGTGGGAACGGCAGCGGCTGTTTACATCGTCCTGGAGTATCTCCACCCTTCCTGGAACGATCAGGCCTTCGGTTCTCAAAAGATTCAAGTGCTTTTCCTCGCAACTGGACTGGCAGCTATCCTCTTTGAGAAGCAGATCATAGATACTATAAGGAATCTGTTTCGGAGGAGCTCGCGGGCTGACCGAACAAAACCGCTCCCGAGCCAGGCGGTGCAAAACGATTCCCCGCTGGAACAGCGCACTCTTGGAGTCGTTTACATGAGTGGAGACGATCTTTCATCCCGCAAG
>JAQGOV010000061.1 GCA_028293425.1 Verrucomicrobiales bacterium | reverse complement strand
TAAAATGCCCGGTAACCAAAACAGGGCCTAAATCGAAGCTAACGCGTGCTGGCGTTTTTGTGAGCTCATCAAGCGTCAGATACGCCGTGCGTTCCTGAAGGAAAAATGCCAACCGGGCACGCTCCGGGTATTTCTGAATAGCTTCAGAGTTTTTTTCAAGGAATGGGGAAAGATCAGAATAACCCTCGGGGCCGGAGGCTAAGGCGCCTGATGCAATGGACGATTTATCCACCTCCAGGTTGACCCAAACGTTCACATTGCTCAGAGGTGAGTTGCGGTTGATTTCGAAAAGCTGAACCTGAACTGCGGCGTGCGAGTGCGGGCTGAGAAAGAACGCCAGCAAGAAAGCGAAATAGAATTGCAGCCTACGAGCATTCAAAATCCGTGGCATGGAGCTTGATCATGATTAGCGGCGGGTGATGTGTCAATGTTGGCTACGGGCGGGGCTGGGCATTTTCCCCGCCGTTTTGTGCATGCGCCTTGTAACGCAAAGATGCCAAGTCCGCAAAGCCGCAAGTAAGGCAAAGAGTGTTGCTGGCTGATGTCGCGGCAGGTGGTGCGCGGTCGGGACTGAATGTTATTGCAATTTGAACACGGCGGCCCTGAGCACACAGTTCAGGGTGAGAACGTGTGAGGAATCATCCGATTCAGGCCGGCTGGCGGTTTAGGACTTCCATGACGAGGAGCGCGGGGGAGCATTAGCGGGGTTTGTCCTCCACGACGCGTTGGATCCGGAGCTGCACTTCCGCCAATCCAGATTCAACCTCGGGACGCGGGAGATTGCCGGCGTTCAGAGCGGCATTGGTTTGGCCCTGCAAGCGCTGGTAAAAGGCCCGCGCGAATTCCAGCACTTTCCGGTGCGCGGGTTCGGCGTCAAGGATGGCAAAGAGCGCATCTTCGGCTTTACCGAACTGACCCGTGCGCTCGTAATGGTGCATGAGCATGGCTTGCGTGCGCGATGGCAAAAGGCTTCCTCCCAACCCACCCAGCAGACTTTCGACTTTCGGCACAAACTCGGGCCATTCAAAAACATCGCCGGAGGCCATGACATCCAGGAGCAAGTGGAGGGCTTTCAGGTAATAGGTGTGACTTGAATAGGCCCTCTCCTGCATGGCTGCTGAATCCCCGGCCTCCTGAAGGAGCGCCACGAGCAACAGCGTTTTATCGCGGACCGACTGCGTGGGCTCGCCTTCAATGAGTTTGGCCAGCAGTTCGGTTTCGCCGAGTTGCGCCACCTTTTCCGCACCCTCACCCAGAAAGCTCCTGAATTCCTCATCGATCGCAGCATCAGCTTCCTGCCATTGCCGACTGTTTTTGAACTTTTGGATACGACGAATCGCCTGCATAAAGTCCTCAATCATCCGCATGATATAGTCGCGTCGCAGCATGCTTGTTTCCTCAACTTTGGCTAAAATTCACCATAGTGCAATTATGAACATTTCCGGACCTAAAATCCTCCATGTGCCAATTGGAACGAATTTTAAGTTCGATATGACCGTCGAAAAAGCTCACCATAGCGCGACGTTGTTTTGATATGAAATCAGAGATTGAAGCGGTCAATAAACAGATCCAGGCCTTCCAACCCGCGATTGCGGGAATTCAGGAGGAGATGGCGAAGGCAATTGTAGGCCAGAGATACCTGATCGACCGGCTTCTGATTGGGCTGCTGGCAAACGGTCACGTGCTCCTCGAGGGCGTGCCTGGGCTGGCCAAGACGGCGACCGTGAATGCACTGGCTCAATGTATCAGCACCAAGTTCCAGCGGATCCAGTTCACGCCCGACCTTTTGCCGAGCGATTTGCTCGGGAATCTGATTTACAGCCCGAAGGATGGCAACTATTCGACCAAGAAGGGCCCGATCTTTGCGAATATCATCCTGGCAGACGAAATCAACCGCGCACCGGCCAAAGTCCAAAGCGCGCTTCTGGAAGCCATGCAGGAACGCCAAGTGACCATTGGCGAGGAGAGCTTTCCGCTGCCGAAGCCATTCCTGGTCCTTGCGACCATGAACCCGATCGAGCAGGAAGGGACCTATTCGCTGCCTGAAGCACAGGTGGACCGCTTCATGTTAAAAGTGGTGGTAGGCTATCCCAACGAAGCAGAGGAAAAGCAGATCCTTTATATGATGGCACGGACGAGCGTGCGTGAACCGCTCAAGGCCGTCATCGCGCCCGAAAAAATTCTTGAGATGCGAAAGCTGGTGGACCAGGTCCACGTCGATGATCAGATTTCGGATTACATCGTGAAATTGGTCTTTGCCTCGCGCGAGCCCGCCCGGCTGGCTCCTGCAATGGTCGGCAAAATTCGTTTTGGCGGTTCCCCGCGCGCCACGATCAATCTCACTCTCGCCGCCAAGGCGCATGCCTTCCTGAATGGCCGCGGTTATGTGACGCCGCAGGACGTGAAATCGATCGCGATGGATGTGCTGCGTCACCGCATCATCACCACCTTTGAGGCGGAGGCCGACGAGGTTTCGAGCGAGCACATAGTGAAGCATTTGCTCGACACCGTCGCAGTGCCCTGATCGACAAACCGCCGTGCGTCCATCCACAACCCTGGACCATGATCCCAAAAGAATTTCTCAAAAAAATCCGGCATATCGAGGTGCGGACCATCCGGCTGGTGGAAGACCTGATGGCAGGCCAGTACCATTCCGTGTTTAAAGGACGCGGGATGGACTTCGATGAAGTGCGTCCTTACCAGGCTGGAGATGATGTCCGCCGAATTGACTGGAATGTGACGGCGCGCACCGGCACACCACACATCAAAAAGTATGTGGAGGAACGCGAGATGACGGTAATGTTGCTGGTAGATGCAAGCGCCTCCGGGGTGACCGGCTCCACGCATCAAAGCAAACGCGAACTGGCGGCTGAGATCGCAGCGGTGCTGGCATTCAGCGCCGTGAGCAACAACGACAAGGTAGGCCTGCTGCTCTTCACTGAAAGGGGGGAAAAATTCATTCCACCAGGAAAAGGCCGTTCGCATGTGTTGCGGCTGATCAGCGAAATTCTCGCACACCAGCCTGCCCACCGGGGCACCAATCTGACGGCAGCATTGAACCACATCAACCAGGCCCTTTCCCGCCGCGCCGTGTTGTTCGTCATTTCGGACTTCATGGACGAAAACTTCGAGCGCACGCTCAAGGTAACGAGCCGCAAGCACGACGTGATAGCAGTGCCTGTGCTGGATGCGAGCGAGCGCGAACTGCCCGACATTGGATGGATTGCATTTGAGGACGCCGAAACCGGCGAAGTTGTGGAAATTAACACCAACGACCCTGAGTCCCGCGAGATTTTTCAGAAAGGGGCCGAGTCGCGCATTACAGGACTGCGGCGCATGCTGCGGCAGGCCGGCCTCGATACCATCGAAGTAGAAACGGATCAGCCGTATCTGAAAGCCCTCACGAAATTTTTCCAGACCCGTTATCATCGGCTCCATCCATGAACACGGCGACCAATCTCATCGATGATCTCCGCATCCTGGAAGCTCCGCACCCGTGGTCTTACTGGGCGTGGTGGGCAGGCGCGGCGGTTGTCCTGGCAGCCGTTGTGTTCTGGTGGTTGAAGCTTCAGCAGGCGCGATCCAACAAAGCAGTTCCCTTGGCCGCAGCCCACGCTCATGAGGACGCCTTGGCGGCGCTGGAACGTGCGCGCGCCCTGATCCAACCCGGAAACTCCAAAGCTTACGCCATCGAAGTTTCCGGAATTGTGCGGAGGTACATCGAGAACCGCTTCGGCATCCGCGCACCGCACCGTTCGACGGAAGAATTCCTGGAAGAAGCGAAAGTTTCGCCCAAATTGGAACCGGGTTACCAACAGTCATTGGGGGGTTTCCTGATTGGCTGCGATTTTATTAAATTCGCCCGCGGCATTGCGGAGTTGGCCGAGCTGGAGACATTACACGGGGCGGCGGTTCGTTTCGTGACGGAAACAAAGATTTCAAGCCCAGCAACGGGAGGAGTTCCCGTGGCTTCCAAAGTGGAGGCAGCGAGATGAACGAACTTCTACCACTCCTCAAGACGTTTCGATTCTCCGATTGGTGGTTTCTGCCCCTGCTCTGCCTGATTCCGCTTTGGATTTGGCTGCGAGGCCGGTTTGCGCCCGTGGCAGCGGTTCAATTCTCATCGGGCAAGCTGCTGAAAGCGGCCAGCCGTCCGACTCGTTTCAACCGGAACCAAATGCTCCTTGGCTTCCGTTACGCAGCCCTGGTTTTGCTGCTGCTCGCGCTGGCCCGACCGCAGGTCGAAAAGGGCGCGGCGGATGATGATGCCAAGGGAATCAACATTATGCTCGTGCTGGATTTCTCGAGCACCATGAACACAAAGGATTTTACGATTGAGGGCAAAAAGGTAAGCCGGGCGGACGCCCTGAAGAAAGTGATTGCCGAATTCATGCGAGCCCGTCCCCAAGACAAACTGGGGGTGGTAAAATTTGACGCAGAGGCTTACCTGGTCAGCCCCTTGACCCTGGACCATGATTGGTTAATCCATCAGCTCGATCAGGAGAAAAACGGGCACGGCACCGCCCCAGGCTCCGGGATGCTCATCGCCGCCGAGCATCTCCTTCCGGCAACGAATCAGACGAAGGTAATCATTATTGTGACAGATGCCGAGCAAGTGAACCACGGAGCCGACCCGTTGGAAGTTGGAAAGACGCTGGTACCATTTGGCATCAAGGTGCACGTCATTCAAATTGTAGGTTTCAAGGACATGAGCAGTTCCCGGGATCAATGGAACCCGAATCCGCTGCCGAAAGTGGCGGAGATGACGGGCGGCCAGCGATTCCAAGTAGCCGATTTTAACGGGCTGCGGAGCGTCTACCAACAAATTGATCGGCTGGAAAAAGCCACTTTCAAGGAAGACAAACAAAAGAGCTATCGTGAGTTGATGGCCTGGTGCAGCGTGCCAAGCGTTTTTCTTCTGCTCCTGGAAATGGTGCTCCGGCAAACGGTTTGGAGGAGGCTGCCGTGAAGTTCTATAATATATATTGGCTGGCTGCCGTTGCCATATTAGTGCCGGGCTGCATTTTCCTGCTGCTCTGGGGGGCGCGGCGAACCAAGGCCAACCTCGACCGGATCATTGCCCCGCGATTGCACGAGCAGTTGCTGCGTTCCGTTGATTATGGGAAACGCCGATTTAAGTGGGGCCTCTTTTTGCTGGGTTTGGTCCTTGTCTTTGCAGCCATTGCCCGGCCGCTTTTTGGCTACCGTGAACTTAAGATTGAGCGCGCTGGCGTGGATCTGATTGTGGCCCTGGACATCTCCAAGAGCATGCTCGCGCCCGACGCTGGCGCAACTAATCGGCTGAGCGCCGCAAAGGAATCGATTCTGAAGCTGCTGGATCGGCCGAATGGCGATCGGATTGGCCTGATTGCTTTCGCAGGCGAGGCTTACCTGATGGCACCGGTGACGTTGGACCACAATGCCGTCCGGCGCAGCCTGGCTGCCCTGACACCGACGGCAATTTCCAAGCCGGGCAGCGACATAGCATCCGCCATCAAACTGGCGGCACGTTCCTTTGATGAAAAACAGAAGGACGGCAAAGCCCTTATTATCATGAGCGACGGCGAGGAACTGCAGGGAGAAGCAGTGATTGCGGCCCGCGAGATTTCAACCAAAGGCATTTCCATTTTCACCGTAGGGGTAGGCTCCACTGCCGGGTCGAAGCTGCCCGAGTTGGTGAAACCGAATGAAAAGCAGCGTTTTGTGAAGAACGAGTTTGGCAACGAAGTGCTCTCGAAGATGAACGAACGAGTGCTCCAACAGATTGCGATAGCAGGTCATGGCTTCTTTGCCCAGTTAGGGCCTGAAGGGGAAGGACTTTTCACGGTCGATTCTCGCGGGCTGCGCCCCCTGGCGAAGGGGACCCAAACGCGCGTTTCAAAAGATATGAGGGAATATTTCCAGTGGCCTTTAGCGTTTGGAGCGGCATTGTTGTTCTGGGAATTGCTTGTAAACGAACGAAAAAAACGGGTATAAACGGGGACTTCATGAAAACCACCATCACTGCCATTTTGCTGCTGGTTGCCTTGCCCGCGTGGGCCGAAATACATACCGCCCGGGAGGCAATGAAACAGCAGCAGCCCGCCAAAGCGGGAGAGGTTATTTCGGCGATGCTGAAAGAAAAGCCGGAGGATCTCTGGCTGCAGTATGATGCCGGAGTCGTTGCTTACGCCCAGAAAGATTACGACAAAGCCGAGAAGATTTGGCAGGAACTTGCTTCCAAGCCGCTGCCGCCGAAACTCCAAGACCAAGTGTGGATGCAAATTGGCAATGTGTCCTTCCGGCTTGGAGAAGCCCAGGTGACCACCTCTCCCGAGCAGGCCTTGCCGCAATGGGAAGAAAGCCGCGAAGCTTTGCGAGTGGCGGTGAATTCAAACAAGAAAAACAAGCTGGCGGAGAACAATTTGACCTACGTGGAGAGCGAACTGGCAAAGCTCCATGCGAAGCTTGCCAAACGGCTGCTCCAGGATGCGAAGAAGGAACGGGAAAACAAAAAGCAGATCGAGAAACTGCAGGCTGCGTTGGACCACCAGGTCGCCGCGCAAAACCTCCAGCCTAAAGACGAAGAGCTTAAGAAGGATGTAAAGGAGACGGAGCACCTGCTGGCCGAAAAGTTCAACGACAAAGCCGTCCGAGAGGAAAAATCGGCGGACAACCTAATCAACAAACCCGCTCCGAACGGCTGGGAAAGAAAATACGCGGAAGAACAGCTCAACACGGCCCTGGCGGATTTCCAGGAAGCCAAAATGCTGAACGCGGAGAACAAGGAAGCGCAGGAAGGCGAAAAGCGAGTCCAGGAGAAGTTGGCAGATCTGCTGACCAAAAACGCCGAGCAACTGGCCAACGACGCGCGACAGGAAGTAGAACAGCAGCGGCCCAACGAGGCGATCGAAAAATTTGAAAAGGCCCTGGATAAGTTCGAGCAGGCGCAGAACCTGAAACCTGACCACAAAGAAGCCAAGGCCGGTGAAGCGCAGGTTAAAAAAGAATTGGAGCAACTGCATTTGGACCAGGCTGAGCAACTTGCGGAGAAGGGAGACAAAGATGCGGCAAAGCGGCCTGCCGAGGCAGCGGAGGAAATGATGCAGGCGCTGGACCATCTCCAACAGGCGCAAGGCCTAAATCCCGATAACCAGGAAATTCCTCCCAAGATAAGCGAGCTTGAAAAGAAGCTTCCCCCCCTGTTGATGGCCCTTGGAGAAAAAGAGCAGCAGCAAGCTGACAAGGCTGAGCCGAAATCGCTCCAGGGCGCTGTGCAACACCTGGAGAAGGCCGCCACGGCTTTTCAGATGGCGCAGGAGCTGCAAAAGGACAACCAGGCAGCCCAACAAGCCGAGGATAAGGTGCAGGACCGGCTGGCCAAGCTGAGAAACCAAATCGCGCAAACTGCACAGGCGCCAAAACCGCCCAAGCAGAAAGGCGAGGAGGAAGAGAACAACCAGACCTTTCAATCACTGCTGGCCCAGTTCAAGAAGGACGACAAGCAGAAGCAATACGAGCAGCAGCGCAATGGGCAGCAGGAAAAGTACGATCCGGAAAAAGTGAGGAACTACAAGAACTGGTAAGAAGAGCCGATTCAAGGCTGCTTCGCAACCACTTTGCCGTTCTCCCAAACGTAAATGGGGGTGCCGTAAGCCCTGGCAATCCTTCGAGCCTGCTTACCCGCTCGACGCAAGGCGGATTCAATGTCCCGCAGTGGTGATTTTTGCTTCGTCGGTTTAGCTTTCATGGCTTTTCTCAATCAGGCGCGGAACTGTGTTGGAATGCAATCAAATCCGCGTTGATGAAGTTTATTACTGGCGAATGCTCCTTCAGGTATTCCCGTGCAAAAGTGGTTTTGCCGGCACCGTTCGGGCCAGCGATGATAATGCAGAGAGGTCTTCCTCTTTCACGGGCGGCAGCCATTCATTCCTTATTCGACACCTTCGGGCCTCAGGTGAAAAGAAAAAAGGCAGGCTGACAACAGCCTGCCCTTTTTGAAAGTTACGGAAGATTACTTACCCTTGGCAGCCTTGCCACCTTTGGCGGGCTTTTCAGCCTTGGCCTCGGCAACGGGAGCTGCTTTCTCTTCAGCGGCTGGACGGCGGTGCCGTTTCTCAGTGCGCGGGGCACCATCACGGCCGCCTTCAGCGCCTTCAGCGGTCTGGGACACGGGAGTGATGCTCTCGATACGGACCTTGAGGCTGCTGGTCACTTCAGGATGCAGGCGCAGTTCGATTTCCTGTTCACCCAGGGTGCGGATCGGGTTCTCGAGGTGAATCTTCTTCTTGTCGAGGGTGATGTCGAACTGGTGCTTGAGTTCGTCGGCAATGGCACCGGAGGTCACGGAGCCGAAGAGCTTGCCATCTTCGCCGGTCTTCACCTTGATGACGGCGGTGAGCTTGGAAATGCTCTTGGCCAACTCGCTCATGGTGTTGAACTCGTGCGCTTCGCGCTCGGCGCGGCGCTGGCGGAGAACTTCCAGGCGGCGCTTATTGGTGCCAGTGACGGGAATGGCTAATCCCTGGGGGTAAAGGTAATTGCGGGCATACCCGGCAGCGACCTTGACCTGGTCGGACTCGGCCCCGAGGCCGACGATGTTGTGAGTAAGAATAACTTCGGTTTTAGGCATAAGAACAAAAAGTTAGGTTAAATAGATAAAAGCTAAAGGTCGGTTCAGAACGGGACATCATCGTCCGAGGGCATGGGGGGCTCATCGGCTGGTTGTTCCGCAGGAGCGGGAGCAGCAGCACGAGCGGGTGCGGGTGCGGGAGAGCGCCGTGGAGCGGCTTCATCAAAGCCAGAGCCAGGAGCGCCGCCTTCACGGTTGCCAGTGCCGATGAACTGAAAAGTCTCGAGCACAATGCCGAGCTTGGTTCGCTTTTGGCCAGTCTGCTTGTCATCCCAGCTATCCTGGCGAAGGCGACCTTCGATAAGTAGAGGCTTGCCCTTCTTGCAGTATTGGGCAATAGTTTCAGCCGAGCGTCCGAAGGCGTCAACATCCACAAAGGTCACTTCTTCCTTGCTCTCGCCGGTCTCAGTCTTCCAAACACGATTGACCGCCAGCCCCAGTTTGGCCACTGCTGTTCCCTTGGGCGTATAGCGCAACTCGGGGTCGCGCGTGAGGTTGCCCATCAAAATGACCTTGTTGAAGCTGGCCATAAAAGTGGCTTAGCGGACAGGAGTAGCAGCAGCAGCAGGAATGCCGACGGTTTCCGCCGAAGCATTGGTGATCATGACGCGAAAAACGTCCTCGCTCAAAGCCAAGCGGTTGCGCAGGGCAGCGAGCGTGTTCTCTTCGCTCTGGAAAATGACGTTCACATAAAAGCCGGAGGTGTGACGCTTGTCGGCAATGCGTGTGAAATTTTTCTTGTCCATTTTCTGCGTGGTCTCGACCTTGCCACCCGCCGCTGAAATCTCCGCAGTAATCTTATCAATAGCTTCCTTGATACCTTCCTCTTTACCGGCGGTATTCAAGATAAACAGACCTTCGTATTTTTTCATGCTTTTGCTTTATTTGGCGACGGGCCCATTAAACAGGCTCATCGCTTTTAAAATTCCATCCCGCAGCCAGCACTCAATCTGGTCGCAGGCGCGTATCAAAACTTTATCCAACAGTTCCTGGTCCCCTGCCCCAAACTGGGCGAGGACATAGCTTGTGATTTCCCGAACATTCGGGTCATCGCGCCCAATCCCGACCCTGAGCCTCGGAAAATCAGTTGTGCCCAGGTGCTGCGCGATCGATTCCAGCCCGTGATGACCACCACTGCTGCCTTTGATCCGCATGCGAATCTCCCCAAAGGGCAAATCCGCATCATCCACCACAACCAGCAGTTTTTCGGGCGGCACCCGGTAAAAAGAGCAGAGCGGACCAACCGCTTCGCCACTGGCGTTCATAAACGTTTCCGGCTCGCAAAGGAGCAGCTTTCTTTCGCCGTCTTCCTTCCGGGCCAGCCGAGCGTTAAACTTTTTTTCCGTGGTCCAGTCGGCTTTGCACTTTTCGGCCAACCGCTCCACAACCATGAACCCAGCGTTGTGTCGGGTTCGGGCGTATTGCCGGCCGGGGTTGCCCAATCCCACGATGAAAAATAAATCCATGCAGGATCCACCGGCCGGATCTCAAATCCATTATTTCTTCTTTTCGGCCTTGGCTTCGGCACCCTTCTCGGGAGCCTTGGCAGCACCGGCAGCAGGAGCTTTTTCGCCCTTCGCGGGAGCGGCACCGGCTGTGCCGTCTTCCTTCTTTTCCTTGGTCATTTCGACTTCGGCAGTGCCAGTAGCAGCAGCGGCAGTCTCTTGAGCTTCGGTCACAGGCGCGGCCACGGCCATTACGGAAATATTTTTGTCACCCAGGATTTCAACGCCCTCGGGCGCCTTGATTTCACCAATGTGAATCGCTTTGCCGATTTCAAGGCCGGACACATCCACGTGGATGACTTCGGGAAGATCTTTTGGGAGAGCGCGGACTTTGACCTTGAAGAGAACGTGTTCGAGTACGCCGCCGCCGTTTTTAACGCCGGTGGCTTCACCGACCGATTCCACAGGCACCATGACGGTAACCTTCTCGTTTTCAGAAACCTCATGCAAATCAATGTGCAACAAGCTCCCGGTCAATGGGTTGTGCTGAATGTCCTGCACAAGCACCAGGCGCTTCGGGCGGGCATCCTCGGAGACGGTAAGATCCAGCAACAGGTTTTCGGAAACGGAGTGCTTAATCAGGTTCTCAAAGTCGATTTTGCTTACCTCAAGGTTTTGAGGCTGGGCCTGGCGGCCATAGATAATGGCAGGCACCCGGCCAGAGGCACGAAGTTGCTTTACCCCGCTACGGCGGGTTTTGGTGCGCGGAAACGCGGTCAATGATACAGTTTTCATTTTTTCAGCATGCTCGAGCTGCCTGCCAGCTTAGCTGGTACGGCCGCCCTTAAATTCAAACAGCGAAGTAACAGACGAATTGCTGTGAATCCGTTTGATGGCTTCGCCTAACAACCCCGCCACAGACAGGGTAGTAATTTTTACCCCTTCAATAGCAGGGCGTAGGACAGTATCAGTAGTAATGAGTTCGTCAATCCTCGATTTTCTTAATCTCTCAATCCCGATATCATTGAGCAAGGCGTGTGAAACACAGGCATATACTTCTTTGGCACCCTGCTCGAAGAGGATTTTAGCTGCGGAAGTCAACGTCCCGGCTGTTTCGGTTAAATCGTCGACCATGAGGATGTTTCTGCCCTCGATCTCGCCGATAATCGCCATAGATTCAACTTCCGACGCGCTCTTACGTCGTTTTGCCACGATGGCCAAGTCTGACCCCAGGAACTGAGAGTAGGCGTAGGCCATTTTCAGTCCGCCCACGTCCGGGCTTACCACCACCACATTCTGAATGTTCTTTTTCCGCAGGTATTCGTAAATAACGGGTGCGGCATAAAGGTGATCCACCGGAATATCGAAGAACCCCTGGATCTGTTGCGCGTGCAAATCCATGGTGAGCACACGATTGGCCCCCGCAGCAACGAGGAGGTTGGCGACGAGTTTTGCGGTAATTGGAACGCGCGGCTGGTCTTTTCGGTCCTGCCGGGCATAGCCATAAAATGGCAGCACGCAGGTGATGCGCGAAGCGCTGGCCCGCCTAAGGGCATCCATCATGATGAACATCTCCATCAGATGATGGTTGGTGGGTGGACTGGTCGATTGGACGAGGTAAACGTCCTCGCCCCGGACGTTCTCCTCGATTTTCACGAAGGTCTCGCCGTCCGGGAATGCGCTTACGGTGCATTTTCCCAACTCAGTGCCAATGTTTTCCGCGATGGCTTTGGCCAGGGGAATATTGGAGGTCCCGCTAAAAATTTTCACGCCGGTTTAAACTAAATTTGGAAAAAATGAGGACCACCCACAAGAGGTGGTCCTAAAGGGCAGGAATGTAACGATCGCTTGGAGGCAGGCAAGCCGTTTCTTCAAAGACACGGGAGAAAATAATCCAGAGCATTATTGGGGGATGAGTTTTTTAGAGCGCAAGGTGACGACATGGAGCCCGCCTTCCGTTTCATATTTCGCGAGCACATCCCGCATTTTCATGAGCACAAAGGGCTCCATGTAATCGGTGCCGTTCTTTGTGAAAACCACATCATCTGCAATGTACACGCAGGCATGAAGGGTGCGGTTGCTTTTGTCCGAAAGCACCAAAATGTCGCCAAGCGCCTTCTCAGGGGTAGAAACATAATCGGTTTTCAATCGCTGGATGGCTGTCTGCAAATTGAGCAAGGAGGGGTCCGGCTTCTCGTTAAAAAAATTCATGGCTGCCCAAAAACAATCCTCCTGCGGACCGTTGGAACCGTCGGTCGGGGGAACAAACGTGTAAAGCCGAAGGCGGGCAAAAGGGGGCAACAATTGGCTTACGTTCAAAGTGCCTCCATCCTTGGCCAATGATTTAAGAATCGGCGCGACTGAGTTTTCCCGGCCGTTACGGCCCCAGTATTTGATCAGCCGGGACACTTCCTCCCCCCGGGCTACCTTCAAGAGAGCAAGCAGGCTTGGCTCGCTGTAGAGTCTGCGAAAGACGCCCTTGAACTCTTCGGGGGTAAGGGCATCCTGGACTAAATCAATGTCCACTAAACAAAGCGATTGCCCGTTAGTCACCGTCAAATTTCGCACCAGGTCCAATTTTTCCTGGCTGAGATTGCTTCTCTCGAACCACTGTTCAAACCCATCGACCCGGCAGCGGAATGGGTAGCGATGCGCCAGGTTTACGTTGCTTTGCCCGAGCACAGAATAAACTGTTTGCCGGCTGGGCCTGGAAAGAGAGCGGATCACGTCGCGGGAAGGAGAAACATAAATGCCGTTCGCAGAGATCTCCCATTGGCCGGGATTCATTAAACGAGTCTTTTGCTCGGCCGTGAGCCCTGCCGAATTCAGGAACTCCAGAAGCTGATCCTGGCTATAGCCCTCGAAGAACCATCGAGGTGTGACCAACTTGCGTTCGCTATCGGGAAGATAAGTATCCGGCTGCTCCAGCGAGAAATGCACGTATTCAAACGTACCCCATGGGTTATTGGCAATCTGGGCAGAAGGG
>JAQGOV010000060.1 GCA_028293425.1 Verrucomicrobiales bacterium | reverse complement strand
ACCTTCTGCCCGCGCATGTCCGCCAATTTCAAGGAGACCTATAAGAAACTCCAGGAAACCTCCAATGGGCCGACCAACTGGCACATGCTGAGCATCACCTTCGATCCTCAATTCGACACCCCGGCGGTGCTCAAGGAATATGCTGAAATGCAAGGCGCGGATCTGAAGCGCTGGAGTTTCCTAACCGGAGAGTTGATCGACATCACTGCCATTGCGGAACAATTTGGTCTTCTCTTCTGGCGTCCAGAGCCAAACCAGCCAACCGGCATCAGCCACAATCTGCGGACCGTCGTGATTGATGCCGAGGGCAAGGTTTTCAAGGTTCTCAAGGAGAACGAATGGAAACCGGAGACGCTGGCGGAGTATATCGTCGAGGCGGCGAAGCCACAATCGACGAAAACCAAAGGCTAATATACAGCAAAGCCTGAAGTAGCGCGCTTGCCAGCACTGGGTGAGGTGTGGTTTATTCAGGGCACATGTCGGAGCCCAGCCAAAGTGCAGAAGATTACCTGGAGCGCATCCACGAACTGATCGAGGAGAAAGGCTACGCGCGCGTGGTGGATATCGCATCGTCCTTGGATGTGAAACAGGCGTCCGTCACCAGCATGGTCCAAAAGCTGGGCGAACTGGGTTATCTTAATTACGAAAAGTACCGCGGGCTCGTTCTCACCGATAAAGGCCGGGCCGTCGCGGCCAAAATTCAGAAACGTCACGAAACCTTGTCGCGGTTCTTTTCGCTCTTCGAATTGGACAAGCAGGTTCAGCAGCACGACATCGAAGGCATCGAACATCACCTCAGCCCGGACACACTGGAAGTTCTGTCCGATCTCGCCAGCTTTTTTGAGGAGAACCCCGCCGAGCTGGAAAAGTTCAAGAAATCCAGGCGGAAAAACCAGGCCTGAGAGCCGGCTCGAAGGTCCGTCAATTTTCGTCTTACATTCCGCCCTCAATGAGGTTTAAGCTTTGTCATGCACAGCCTCGTATCACCGCGAATTTTTTTCGTTAGGCTCCTTGCTCTCTCCTTCCTTGCCGCAGCGGCTTTTTCATTCCTCCAGT
Source organism: Verrucomicrobiales bacterium (assembly GCA_028293425.1). Classification (GTDB taxonomy): domain Bacteria; phylum Verrucomicrobiota; class Verrucomicrobiia; order Limisphaerales; family JAQGOV01; genus JAQGOV01. The sequence continues at coordinate 8,404 of JAQGOV010000060.1, read as the reverse complement.
GCAAGGGCCGTGCCGCAGCCGCAGAGGCCGCCAATTCCCGGCCTAACATCGTCCTCATATTCTGCGATGACCTCGCCTATGGGGACCTGGCGAGCTATGGAAACAAAAAAGCGAAGACACCCAACCTGGATCGAATGGCTGCCGAAGGAATGCGCTTCACCGATTTTTATGTTGGCCAGCCGGTTTGTTCGGCTTCCCGCGCCGCGCTCCTGACTGGCTGTTATCCTAATCGAGTGGGCATTCAAGGAGCGCTGCCACCGAGGGCAAGAACAGGTTTAAACCCCAGGGAGATCACCATCGCGGAAATTTTGAAGGAACGAGGCTACGCCACAGCGATCTACGGCAAATGGCATCTCGGCGACTCGCCTGAATGCCTGCCCACCCGCCAGGGCTTCGATGAATACTTCGGCTTGCCTTACTCGAATGACATGTGGCCTAACCATCCCACCAGCGGCACGAACTATCCACCCCTGCCCTTGTTTGAAAACGAAAAGGTCGTGGAGCTGATGCCGGACCAAACGAAACTGACAACCTGGTACACGGAACGAGCGGTGAAGTTCATTGAAAAGAACAAGGAACGCCCCTTCTTTCTCTACCTGCCCCATAGCATGCCCCATGTGCCTTTGCACGTATCCGACAAACACAAGGGTAAATCCGGCTCTGGTCTCTACGGGGATGTCATCATGGAGATCGACTGGTCCGTCGGTGAAATCCTCAAGACCCTAAAGCAAAATGGCCTCGATGAAAAGACGCTGGTCATGTTCAGTTCCGATAACGGCCCATGGCTGCTCTATGGGAATCATGCCGGGGATGCTCGTCCGTTGCGTGAGGGCAAAATGACCTCCTTCGAAGGAGGCGTCCGCGAGCCTTTCATTGCGCGCTGGCCAGGTCGAATCCCCGCCGGCAAAGTCTCTCACGAGCTGGCCACGGCGATGGATTTGCTCCCAACTTTCGCGAGGGTTGCCGGCGGCAAAGTGCCCGCCGACCGGATTATTGACGGCAAGGATATTTGGCCTCTCCTGAGCGGAGAGCCGGAAGCGAAGTCTCCGCATAAAGCTTACTATTATTATTGGGGTGACCATCTGCAAGCGGTGCGAAGCGGCCCCTGGAAGCTTCACCTCCCGCATGAATATGCCAGTGTGGAACCAGCCGGAAAGGATGGGAAACCCGGCAAGAACCGCAACCGCTTGATTGGTCTCGAACTCTTCAACCTCGAAGCGGACCCAGGCGAGACTACGGATGTTTCGGACAGAAATTCAGACGTGATGGAACAACTCGAGAAGCTTGCCGAAGCCTGCCGTTTGGACCTTGGTGATTCCGCAACCAAAACAAAAGGCAAAGGAGTGCGAGAACCGGCGCGCATCAGCCCGATCGTTGCCCAGGCGCAGAATGGAAATGTGCTCCTGCATTCACGCGACGTGTCGATCCACGGCATCAACGTGCGTTACGAGCCGCAAACCAATAAAAATACCATTGGCTTCTGGACCCGGAAGGAAGATTGGGTGAGCTGGGATTTCGAGATTTTGAAACCGGGCACATTTGAAGTCGAAATCTTGCAGGGATGCGGCAAAGGCAGCGGCGGCAGTGAAGTGGATTTTGCGGTTGGTGATCAGGTGTTGCCAATAACGGTCCAGGATACGGGACACTTTCAAAACTTTGTGCCGCGTGTCATCGGCAAATATGCGCTGACAAAAGCAGGACAATACACATTGTCTGTAAAACCGAGAACAAAGCCCGGCGTAGCCGTCATGGATTTGAGGCAAGTGATGCTGAAACCGACCCGAGAATGAGACCGCCTGATAAAATATTTCGCCGCCAATGCGGTTTCATTTTGATGAATGTTTTAGGCCGGGCGGATGTTCCTCCACAAGGATCCTGGAGAAATGCACAATTTAAGGCAGTCCCTACCTAAGAAAGCCCCCGGATTGCAGGCTCACTTGGATGCCTGGCAGCGTGCCAAGCAAGTTCCAGATGCTATCGCCCAATCAGGCTGCCTGCCCAAAGCCGCAAAAAGTGCGATTTATCCCGGCGGCAATAAGTTAGATTCTGAATGGATCGAAGTTGCCGGACGTCACAAGAAGGCAGCCCTGATTGCGCATTCGTGGTCGGGCGGTGTGGTTTGCTGGAATCGTCTTTACTCATTTCCCCAAGCCAAACACAATCTAAGAAACCAATTATGATGAGATCGATCCGATGGCTCCTGCCTCTGTTCGCCTGCCTGGCATCTTTGAGCGCCCTGGCGGCCGAAAAACTAACTCTTAAACCCGACGACCACATTTGCATCATCGGCAATACGTTGGCTGACCGAATGCAACACTCGGGCTATCTCGAAGCCTTAATCTACGAGCGTTTCCCAAAGGAAAACCTCGTCTTCCGGAACCTGGGATTTTCGGGCGATGAAGTTGTTACCCGCCTTCGCTCCCAGGGCTTCGGCACCCCCGATGAATGGCTGAAGCATGAACAGGCCGATGTCATCTTCGCTTTTTTTGGTTACAACGAATCGTTTAATGGCCAGGCCGGGCTGGACCAATTCAAAAAAGATCTGGAGAAATTTATCCAGACCACCTTGAAGCAGGATTACAGCGGCAAGGGCGCGCCGCGTCTGGTTCTTTTCTCCCCTATCGCCCAGGAAAAGCATACGGACCCAAATTTCCCATTGCCCAATATCAACAACCCCAACATCAAGCTTTATGCCGAGGCGATTGCAGCGGTGGCCAAGGCCAACAATGTGCCATTTGTTGAGCTCTTCAGCGCATCTCAAAAGCTTTATTCCCAAGCCAAACAGCCCCTCACCATCAATGGTGTTCATTTGAGCGATGCCGGTTACAAAGCCCTCGCCCCAGTCATTTTCCAGGGACTCTTCGACGAAAAATCCCCGAAGATGGATACGGCGGCTTTTGAAAAACTTCGCCTGGCGATCAACGGCAAGAACAACGAATGGTTCAAGCGCTACCGCACGATGGACGGTTATAACGTTTACGGCGGCCGCTCCTACGAAAAATACAACGGCGTTCTGAACCGGGATACCATGCAGCGGGAAATGGAAATTCGCGACGTTCTGACTGCGAACCGCGACAAACGGGTTTGGGCGGTGGCCCAGGGCGGAGACCTGGAAGTGAAAGATGATAATCTGCCCAAGCCAGTGGAAGTTAAAACCAACAAGCCGGGCAAAAACCCGGATGGCTCCCACGTGTTCCTGAGTGGTGAAGAGGCGATTAAGCAAATGACTGTGCCTCCTAATTGCAAAGTAACCTTGTTTGCATCCGAAGAGCAGTTCCCGGAACTTTCCAAGCCCGTTCAAATGGCTTTCGACACCAAAGGCCGTCTTTGGGTGGCCGCGTGGCCGAACTACCCCGAGCGCGAACCGCTGAGCAAGGACGGCGATAAACTGCTCGTCTTCGAGGATACCGACGGCGACGGAAAGGCCGACAAATGTACGACTTTCCTCGATGATCTGAACTGCCCAACCGGTTTCCAATTCTACAAGGACGGGGTGATCGTGATTCAAGCCCCTGATGTTTGGTTTGTGCGCGATACGGACGGCGACGGAAAGGCTGATTGGAAAGAACGCATCCTGAACGGCATGGATTCGGCCGATTCTCACCATACCGCAAACGCGATCTGCGTCGACCCCGGCGGCGCGATCTACCTTAGCGATGGTGTTTTCCATCGCACCCAGGTTGAAACAGCTAATGGCCCCGTGCGAAACTTTGACGCCGCCATTTACCGTCTGGAACCTCGCTCCAGCAAGTTCGAGCGTTACATTCCCTACGGTTTTGCCAACCCCCACGGCCGTGTTTTTGATGCCTGGGGCAACGACTTCGTTACGGACGCAACCGGCAATAACACCTACTTCGGGGCTGCCATCAGTGGCTATATGCCGGAGCCCAACCAAAAGCATGCCGGGGTGAAGCAATTCTGGGAACGTCCTAACCGCCCCTGCCCTGGCACGGCTATTCTCTCCAGCCGTCATTTCCCGGAAGAGTTCCAGGATAATTTCCTGAACTGCAACGTAATTGGGTTCCAGGGCATTTACCGCGTGAAAGTGAAGGAAGACGGCTCGGGAATCTCCGGCGAAACCCTCAACCCTCCTCTGATTTCCTCGACCGATCCGAATTTCCGGCCCACCGCTGTGGACGTTGCCCCCGATGGCTCCGTTTATATCCTCGATTGGCATAACCCCATCATTGGCCATCTTCAGCATCATTTGCGGGACCCTAGCCGCGACCACGTCCATGGCCGCATTTACCGCATGACCTATGAAGGCCGTCCGCTGGAAAAACCAGCCCAGATCGCGGGAGCCCCCATCAATGATCTCCTCGAACTGCTCAAAAGCCCTGAGAACAACGTTCGAACTCGTGCGAAGATCGAACTCGGCGCCCGTGACACCAGCAAAGTGATTTCGGCCGTCCAAAAATGGGCCAAACAATTCAGCGCCACTTCGGTGCCTGATCAGCATCACCTCATGGAAGCCCTGTGGGTCCATCAATGGCACAACGTGGTGAATGAACCCCTGCTCCGGCAAATGCTGAAGTCCCCCGAACCCCGCGCTCGGGCGGCCGCCGCTCGCGTCCTCTTCTGCTGGCGCGATCGCGTCAAGGACGTCATGCCCCTGCTCATGGCTGCCGCCAATGATGCTGCGCCTCGCGTCCGCCTCGAGGCGGTTCGTGCGGCCAGCTATTTCAAGGGTGTTGAAGCCATGGATATCGCTTATGCCACGCTGAATTCTGAATCCGACTACTATCTGGATTATGTTTTCAAGGAAACCACCAAGGTCCTGCAAAAGACCCTGAAGGACGTTTACCTGCCGAAAGATCAACGAATCCTGAGCAAAATGGTGGGCAGGCTTTCCGACAAGGAACTCCTGGCCGCGAAAGAGTCGGAGCCCATTCTGGTCGAACGCCTCGAACGAAAGAACATCGACCTGAACACGCGCAGTGCCGCGCTGGATAAGCTGGCGCAAGCTCGGAAGAGCGACCGCATCACGCAAGCCATTGCCCTGTTACAGCGGCTCGACACCAGCAAAGGCGCAATTACCAGCGTCAACGATCTCGGCCTCATTCTGACCACCAGCGACAAAGAGGCTCTGACCAAGAAGCGCTCTGAGCTCAAGAAGATGGCGGACAACGCCTCTTACACGCCGGTCCGTCGCGCCGCCCTCGCCGCCCTGGTAGCAGCGGATGGCAAGCCAGACACCGCCTGGGCTGCCACCGACAATAAGCCTGGAAATCGCGTCGCGCTGATTGATTCCATCATCATGCAGGCCGACCCTGCCTCACGCGCCACGTTCCAACCGCTGCTCACAGGCATCCTCGATGATCCCAAAACGCCTGCCGAAGTGCGGAACGCTGCTCTGCAAGCTCTGCCTTTGATGGGAACGGATAATGCCGCGAAGAACTTTGGCATCCTGGCCACTCACCTGCGCGAAAACAAAAACCTCACCACTGCCTCCCGCTCGGTCATGCAAATCCCTCGCGATGCCTGGGACAAACAACAAGCCGCCCCGGTGGCTGAATCCATCCTGGCCTGGGCTAAAACCATTCCAGCTGGCAAGCGCACTGAGCAGGACTTTGTCGAGACAGTGCAAGTCGGCCTGGAAATGGCCGCGCTCCTGCCTGCCGAAAAATCGATGTCGATCCGCAAGGGTTTAATCGATTTGGGTGTGCGGGTATTCGCGATCAAGACCATCCGCGAAGGCATGCGTTTCGACACTCCCCGCATCGTGGTGGAAGCGGGCAAGGCTTTCGAAATCATTTTCGAGAACACGGACATGATGCCGCACAACCTGGTCATCCTTCAGCCCGGCACCCGCGAAGAGGTGGGCACCGAAGCTCAAACCATGAAACCGGAACCGGACAGGCTGGGCCGGGTTTATGTTCCAGCTAAGAACAAGAACGTCATCGCGGCAACCAAATTGATCGAGCCCGGTCAGAAGGAAACCTTGAAACTGGTCGCTCCGAAGCAACCGGGGGATTACGATTACGTCTGCACCTATCCGGAACATTGGAAGGTCATGTTCGGCCAGATGATCGTGGTGAAGGACATGGAAGCTTATCTGAGCGCGACGGCTACCGCGCCGGCAGTTCAAGCCACTGCGCAGGCCGGCCACGTCCACAAGCATTAAGCCGGGATAATCCCGATTCCACAAAGGGAGCATCGCAAGATGCTCTCTTTTCATTTACTTGGCTTGAAATACGGTGGGCGGGCTCCATCGACTGCCCTTCTGCAATCGTGCAGAAACCTTGCTCCCATTGGGTGCGTCAAAAGGTCCTCCATACGCTTTGGCTACGCTGGAAACCTCGCCGCCACGCGCACGAGGGTCGGAACCATCGAGGGTGTAATAGATTTTCGCATCCGCCAGTTTGGTTTCGAATTCAAGTTTTTTGTCGACCCGCCACTCGGGAGCTGGCAGGAACTGTTCCTCAATCCACGCAAACCTTTTGGTAATCCAATCCTTCATCCATGTGACCTCCTCCTGGTAAGTGGCCCCGACAAAATAATTGGGGCTAATCTCGTCGCCCAGAATCTCCCAGCGCGCAAAGTTTCTTGCCTGCGGCTCCTTCAGCTCCGCGGCGAGTTGATCGACGCGTGCCAGGATATTCGAGGTGGCCAAGACATTGGTGCGGAGCTGCGCCCAACGGTCCACATACCTTTGCGCGAAGTCAGGATCCTCAAACAACCTGCGGAACCAGGTATATTGTTGATCGTCCAATTGCGGCCAGAGCCAGTGCTCCGGCATATAGCCTTGCTTGCCGCTCGCATTCCCGAAGCTCAAATTCCAATCCCAGGCCGGTCCCATCTTCAATAGCCGTCCACGGTCCTTGTGAAAAAATGTGCTGAACCGAAAACCGTCCACGTTTTTCGTCGTTTCAACCAGCAGGTGATGATCGATAAAGGAATCGGCATCGAGAAATGCCCCATACCCCTTTTGCGCGTCCCTGAAATCAGGTCCATAAAGAGCCGACTCAAGGCCGTTAATATAATTTTTTAACCAGGCCCGCTGAACACCGATTATTTGGTCGGGTTCAGGTTCCTGAAAGTAGAACTGAACATCCTGAATTCTGGTGTGAAATCCTTCCTCAGGCTCGAAGCTGGCGGCATCATCCAGGGTTTTGCCAGCCGGAATGGCCGCTGCCAGATAGTTCGTTTTGGCAGCAAAGCTATTGACTGACCTCTTGGGCTTCTTGGGTTTAGCAGGCGTGGTGGTAGTTTTGGTCACCTTCGCCTGGTAAGGAGGCAGAAAGCCCTTTGGGTCCGCCGGGAATCCCCCGGGCGCGGTCGGATATCCCGCGCGGTCGTTGACTTGGCCCGCCTGCGGCGGACCTTCCGGACCAAAGTTTTTCCGGTCCGTCTTGGGCGAGTGGTCCTTTTTTAAGATGTACCCGCCCGAGATTTCCGGCTCGTGGGTGATGGAAGGGTCCAGCTTCGCGATATCCACCCGGTCCTTGTCTCGAGTTATTTTTTCAACCAACAGGTACACTCCCACGTAATGATTCATCCCCAGCTTCGCGGAGGTTTCATTGACGAACACCTCCACGAATCGATAATGCGGAGCCCATCTCCCCATCTGGTTGCTCAGTTCGTAAGCCAGCGCATCGCGCATCAGTGTTTTATCCGGATACGGCCCGTAGAGCACCCAATCGGATTCCTTCGCCAGGCCCAGAAGTGAGGTCTTCTGTCCATCCCCGAGCTCATTGACCGTTTTCACGGTGTAGGAGTGCTTGGGATAGCGCAGGGATGAATGCCCGCGGACGTTGAGGTTCACCAGCCCTTCGTACTGTGGTTTATCCGCCAGCCGGTTGGGCCCGCTTTTATTTTGGATAACTCGCGCGGCTGCCAGGCTCTTATCCTGGTGCGATATTTCATTGCCACATGAATCGAGCACGATCAACGGCAAGCTGGATTCAAAGCGCGCCAGGTCGCTTCCCATGAGTTCATAACTCTGCGTCTTGGTCCGGCTCGCCTGCCCACTCGGATCCCAGGCCTTGGCGCGAACTACCATGGAATTGGTAATCTCCAGCGAAGTCTTGAAGACGGGTGAGTTCGTCTGCGGTTCGCTGCCATCGGTCGTGAATCGCACAACTGCTTTCCCCGCTTGCAAGTTCAAGCGCTGGTTGTCGGTGTAAACTCCTCCCGGAATCGAAAAAACCGGCGGTTCGAGTTCGGAAATTTTTGCTTTCCCTTGTTGCGATTCCGCTGCTGTCAACGGGCTGCTGGTCCCCCAGCTTAAGAGGACCACGGCAACCGTTAGTCCGGTCACAACCTTGTCCCACTGGCGCGTGAATGGATGAAGTGGATTCATTTCAATGACTCTTAGCCCGTCCATAAGACCAAAGCATCCTGAAAAATGGAAGCGCAAACCTCAGTGTTCCAGCCTCGACTGCCCTCTTGCCTTCCGGGTCTA
>JAQGOV010000056.1 GCA_028293425.1 Verrucomicrobiales bacterium | reverse complement strand
GCCTTCTGCCGCGCTTTTCTTAGCCTCATTGGTCCGTGCTCCACGGCCTCTGCGACCTCATGTTGAGCGTTCCTCACAGCGCGACTTGGCGGCTTTGCGTTTGAAAAGGACTGCACCGAACGCAGGGAAAACTTTGTGGGAATCCCGCTCATGAAGCCATTACCCGTAAACTCAGGACGGCTGGTTTACGGCTCGCTTCATAAAGGGGGCTCCAAATTCCTGAGCAAAACTCGGTAAATTTCTTCTGACCCTCGTTTCAACCAATATTTACAATGGGTTTACGGGTCCGAATTTTAAAAGCATTAATAAAATCAAGGGGGTTTACGGGTTTACGGCTGGGAAGGGGGGTGGCTGCACCCCTGCGTTCAGTTCCTCTCCACCGAGTAATTTTATCGGCCCCGGGACGCCTTGGGACGGCTCCGGGACGGCTCCGGGACGGCTTGTCCCCCATTCCCAATCCCCTCAACCGAATCCAACCCGAGGAATACTCACTTTTACACAGGTTTACACACTTTTACTCACTTTGCTCAGCCCTCTTTCCTTGGGTACAATCAGAACTCAAAATTCAAAAATCTAAATTCGAAGCCGCGTACAACGGGCAGACTTTCATTGCCTTGATAACACCGCGACTTACAAACGCTCCGCTCCAGCAAGCCTTAATATCAAGCCTTCGCCGCTCGTAGCTGCCGAAGTGATGAGGTAGATCAACCCCGCCAAACGTAGGTCCCGGGACGAAAATCTCTCCCTCTTGACTGTAGGCAAATGTACCCTTCGGAAGGCTTATGTAGGTTCATGTAGGCTAAAAAAATTTCTCGTTTTTGTAGCCTAATTCCGGAATGCCTATTGCGGCCAATTTTTCTGACCCCATGTTTCTGCCAGCTTTCGGCCTTTCATCCTTTTTAATTTATTCTTGCCCCATGCCCTTGCCCAGCATGCCATTGCCCAAGATGCCTTTGCCGAAATTCCCATTCGTGTCTCCTCGTGAGCGGCTAAATCCTCTTGTCCGCTTACCGATGGCGCTGGCCCCGCTCGCTCGCTCACGCACCTGCTCATCCGCACCCCCTCTTGCCCCCATGTCACTGCTATCCCTCCTACGCGCAAAACGGAACACCTACATCCGAGTGCCATGCCTATCCGCCAACCGATACCGCAATAACAACTCCCGAACAGACGCTGTTTCATCCATCGGTTGGTTCATGAGTTCCAGAAGCTTCCTGGCTTCGACGGGAATAACCCGCTCCCCATAAAACGTATCCCGTGCGAAGTGCACGAACTTCATCACTTGAAATCCATTGAACCACCCAAAGAACCGCTTCTGAAACGTAGCGGCTGAAGCAGTGTTCGATTCAATTTCCTCGAGCGCCTTCCCAAATTCCTGCTCCTCCAGATACGAACTGATCGCACGGGGCAGTTCGAAGGCTGATGACGGCAGGAATGTTTTGGACCCCAGAGTTCGCACCTGGGTGAAGAGCGATTGCAAATCGAGAAAAGCTTCCAGGGGATAAGTTTTCAACTCTCCGCTTTCCAGAAAGTCCCCGATCGCTTTCCCAGTTCCGAACGGAACGCGGTCCGAGCAACGAGGCGATGGAATCACGCGGGTGGTTGTCAGGTCCGTGAACCCGCCGAGCGGGATGACTTTATGCAGGAAGTAAAAGTCCTCGCCAGCTTGGCGTTTGTTCATGCCGCCTTGTTTCTTGTAAACGTTGGCCCGCACCACCATCGAGGAACCAATCGTGTGGTAGGCATATGGGAACCCCGCAAATCGCAAAGCCTGGACATAATAACGAAGGTGGAGTTCGTAAAGGGTGATGGCCTCGTAAACCTGCGCAGGCAAATCCCCTTCGAGCGGGTGCTCGAAATAAATGCTGCATCCGGGGGTGCGCGGGTCTTGCTCGAAGTGTTGCTCGATGGCACAAAGGTAATTGGACTCGCAAAGGCTATCCGCATCGAAACAGACGATGACGCCATTAGGCCGCCGGATGGCATCGAAACGCCGGGCTGCTTCATCCATTCCAATCTTGCGCGCCAGTCCAACACCCGCTTGCTTCGGCGGCAGAGCAGGGCAGTGGAGGAAGTGGAATGTGAATCGCGGATCCTGTCGGGACTCGGCCCACCGCTGTGCCTCATCCAGGGTTTTTTGGTTTTGACTCACGATCTCTGCCGACGCATCCGACGCGCTGTTAATCACCGTGATAACTTCAACCGCGCAACCCGGCCTCAAACAACTCCACAGAGCTTCAAGACTGGCCCGAAGGTTCGGTTCGTTGTAGCAAGGGATGACGACGATCAAACCAACGTCTGACCTTGCAGGAACGGCGATCTGCGGCTCCAGGGCGCCAAAGCGTGCGTAGTAAGGATCGATCGTCACTGGGCATCGATTATGTGGAAATTGAAGCCGGGGTGAAGCGTGATCCTGCTTTATTCGTTCCTCGCCTCCTTTAACATGCGCGCATGAAGCTCTCGTTGGATTTGACCGTTGCCAGCCGGCCCGAATGGGTCGCGGCCGTGATGAGCGATTTCCCTGCCTTCCTTCGGGACCATGCGGACTGCGAGCGCAAAGCCTCCGCCATGGCCATGAGCTTCGTGGCCAAATATCCCGACCGGGTGGAGATCATCCCCGAACTCATTGAGACAGGGCTCGAAGAACTGCAACATTTTCAGCAGGTCTACGCTCACATGGCCAAACGTGGCATCACCCTGGCCAAGGAAATGACCCAGGATCCGTATATCTCCGCGTTGCTGAACCTCTGCCATTCGGACCCATTGCGGCGCTTCCTCGACCGGCTGCTCCTGGCCTCCATCATCGAGTGCCGTGGCGCGGAGCGCTTTCGCTTGGTTTCAAACGCAATTGAGGGAGACGCGGAATTGAAAGACTTCTACCACGACCTTTGGACCTCGGAAGCGAAACACGGAAACATCTTCGTCAAGATGGCGCTGTTGTACTTCAAGAAAGACCAGGTTTACTCAAGGCTCGAAGAATTAAACACAGCGGAGGGCAAGATCGTGGACAGCTTGCCCCTCCGGGCAGCCTTGCATTAACGAACTGGGCTTCAATGTTGCAAGAACGCGATTTTTCGCGTTTATTCTCCGGACCTTCTTTTAAGGAAGGGTAAAGAAACTATCTGAATCCGGGCATGAGTAACCAAAACCCCACCGAAACCGCAGCGAATGCGGCAGACGCCACCGCGGCGGCGCCTGCGCCGTCTGACTTTATTCGCGACATCGTCGCTGAAAACCTGCAGTCCGGAAAATACCAGGAGGTTCATACCCGGTTTCCGCCAGAACCGAACGGCTACCTGCACATTGGCCACGCCAAAAGTATTTGCCTGAATTTCGGCATCGCGCGCGAATTCAAAGGGACCTGCAACCTGCGGATGGACGACACCAACCCCACCAAGGAAGAGGTGGAGTATGTCGATTCGATCCAGGAAGACGTGGCCTGGCTCATCGGCGGCTGGGCGGACGACAAGCTGGGATTGAAGCCACGGGGCAAAACCCCGGAAGGCAAAGCGGTGAACGGGAAGCCCGACTTCTACATGCCACCGGTCCTGGGGAGCAAAGACAAGGCGGCCGTGGAGCCTTTCTATGCTTCGGATTATTTCGATCAGATTTACGAGTTCGCTGTGCAACTGATCAAAAAAGGCAAAGCTTACGTCTGCGATCTTTCTCCAAAGGAAACAGATGAGTACCGGGGAGCCCCGGATCGACCTGGCAAGGACAGCCCTTTCAAGGATCGTTCCGTGGAGGAAAACCTCGACTTGTTCACCCGGATGAAGAACGGGGAATTTCCGGATAGCGCCCGGACTTTGCGAGCAAAGATCGACATGGCCGCGCCCAATGTTTGGCTCCGCGATCCAGTCCTGTATCGCATCCGCCATGCCGAGCATCATCACACGGGAGCCAAATGGTGCATCTATCCGTTGTACGATTTCGCCCATTGCCTGAGCGACTATATCGAAGGCATTACCCACTCCATTTGCACGCTCGAGTTTGAAGTGCACCGTCCCCTCTATGACTGGATTCTCGAGAGTTTGGATTTGGCGCGTCCTCTCCCGCACCAATACGAGTTTGCGCGGCTGAACCTCAGCTATACCGTGATGAGCAAGCGGAAGTTGCTCCAACTGGTAAATGAGAAATTGGTTACTGGTTGGAACGATCCTCGCATGCCAACCATATCGGGCATGCGCCGCCGCGGTGTCACGCCGGAGGCCCTGCGCCATTTCGCCTCGAACGTTGGCGTGACTAAATACAACGGTGTCACGGATGTTGCCGTGCTGGAGTTTGCGATTCGTGAAGATCTGAACAACAAGGCACTGAGGCGGATGGGGGTTTTGCGGCCCTTGAAGGTGGTGATCACTAACTTTCCGGAAGGCAAAACAGAGGAATTGGAAGCCACGAACAACCCGCAGGATCCTAACGAGGGGACGCGCAAAATTCCACTCAGCCGCGAGATCTATATTGACCAGGAGGACTTCATGGAGGTGCCCCCGCCCAAATACTTCCGGCTGCGGCCGGGCGGTGAAGTGCGTTTGAAGTACGCCTACATCGTGAAGTGCGATGAAGTGGTCAAGGATGCCGGAGGCCAGGTGGTCGAACTGCGATGCACGGCGGATTTGGACAGCAAAAGCGGCGGTCCCACGGCTGGTAGAAAAGTGAAGGGCACCATTCATTGGGTTTCTGCGGCTCATGCCGTAGATGCCGAGGTGCGACTTTACGATCGATTGTTTACGGCTGAGCAGCCGGATGCGGAGGGTGATTTTAAGAAACATCTGAACCCTCATTCGCTGGACGTGATCACAGCCAAGCTTGAGCCTTCGCTCAAGGACGCGAAGCCCGAGCTGCGCTACCAATTTGAGCGCCTGGCCTATTTCTGCCTCGATACGGATTCTCAGCCCGGAAAGCTGGTGTTCAACCGAACAATCACGCTGAAGGACAACTGGACGAAGGAGATGAAGAAGTAGTGCTGAACCCCGGCAGGAATTGAGTCAATACGAAGTGGCTGCCGTGCGTCTATATCACGTCGCCATGCT
>JAQGOV010000049.1 GCA_028293425.1 Verrucomicrobiales bacterium | reverse complement strand
CGGAGTCAAAGGAGTATGAACATGGCTCGCCACGACATCTTCGATCGTGTCCGCCTCAAAAGGGACATGCCCCGTCAATGCATGATAAAGGGTGCCCCCCAGACTGTACATGTCCGCCAGGAACGTCTCCTGCTCACGTTTAATTTTTTCGGGAGCCACGTAATACGGGGTTCCCCAAATCGCGGCGCCATATTCCTCTTGGGCCTCTGTATCCTTGGCCAAACCGAAATCCACCAGCTTCGGTTCGCCTTCCGCATTGAAGAGAATGTTGCCGGGCTTAATGTCACGGTGGAGCAGGTTGTGTTGAAGCGCCTTTGCCAGGGCCGAAGCTACCGCGATCCCCACATCCAACACCTGCAGTTCGGGGCACGAGCCGTTTTGTTCAATCAGGGTATCCAGGCTGCCGTGGTCAGCCAGTTCCATGACCAAATAGGGCCGCCCCTCGAACTCGTCGAAAGTGTAGATGTGGATGATGTTGGTGTGGTTAAGCGCTGCACCGGCTCGGGCTTCCCGATAAAAACTTTCCATCACCTGCTTGTCTTCAGCCATCTCCTTTTTCAGCAACTTTACGGCAACTTCGCGGGCCAGCTTCGTGTCAAAGGAACGGTAAACGGTGCCCATCCCTCCCGAGGCAATGACCTCTCGGAGTTCAAATTGCCGAAGTTCAAAAGGAACGATCACCGGATGCCCGCATTTCGTGCAGGGAACGTGCTCCAGGGAAGGTAAATCGCCGGGAATCCAATTACTGGTCTTGCACGAGCCGCAAACAGCTCTCCTCAGGGGAGTGCGAGCAGGGTTGCCGATTTCAGACACGCCAACAACATAGCAATTTTGTCACTTTGAACAAGTTTTCTTGGTTCCAAGTTCGCCCTTAATTATGTTATTTTGCCCTGAATCGGTCTTAAATCCTTTAGTTTTGACTGTTTGTTATTTGACAAATGTGCCCCTCCCAGTTACTTATGCCGCCGAACGTTGCTATGAATATACGCTTTCAAGTAAAACAGAGCCTGTGCGGCGCACAGATGGGATGCCAATCCCACTGGCAGTCCGCCATCCGGCTCTCCGGCAACGTGGAGGAAATTTTCTAAGCGATTTCAACAGATTTTCCCGAAACCCACGATTGCCGAAGCAATCGTGGGTTTTTTGTTTAACAAAGCCCTGCCTTGGGATGCAGGCATAGAGAGAAAAAATGACAACGACTATAATAGAAACCAGGTTCGAACCGGAAACACGGTTTGAAGTGATTCCTAATCCCGGGTTGCCTTTTCGGGCGGTCCAGGAGACAGAGCTTGAGAAGTTGAAGCAAAAATTGCTCCGGCAAGCTTTGGATTATGCTCCAAACGGCGAGTACTACGCTCCTTTACGGCGAGCGGCGAATGAAGCTGCAGCCTTGGCGTGGACTACCGCTTTCCCGCTCCTCTTCCTCCCTACCTTATTTGAGGAATTGGGGGCAAAGGCAAAGGCTCACACCCGGCAGCAAACCGACATCATGAAGCGCAGCCGCAAGTGGCTAACCCAGGCCGCATGAGAAAGCTCTTTTATTCTCAGCACCAACACCGGATCGAAAAGGTTGCAAGCTGTAGCCGTCGACGTGAATAGGCATCGAGCGCACTCGTTTGCGCTTCCATGTGCCTCGTCACCTCGACGGCTACAGTCCTTTCCGGCATGAAGGTTGATTCGCTGAGCGGCCGTTGAGGGTTTAGGCCGCGTATATGCAATATCCCTGCGTGATGCTCCATGTTTCCTATGTTGCTGCTTGTTTGGTTCATATTTTTCAGGTAAAAAGGTCTGCAATTGCCCCGAAGTGAGGCAGCTTGGAGGCTGCGTCGGAGGCAACCAAACTGAAAAAGAATTAAAGAAACTCGGCGAACCGGCAGGGATGATCCATGCCTTGGTTTTGCCAATTCGGCTAAACAACCCAAAGCGCGCCACCAATACCCAATGCGGAGCCTTTATAATTTCTTTTTCATCCTCTTTTTCTACCTTTCCGCACCTTTTTACTTTTTAAAGATGCTCAGGCGCGGGAATTGGCAACAAGGCTTTAGCCAGCGGTTTGGGAAATACAGCTCGAAAATCAAGCAAGCCATCACCAATCGGCAGGTTCTCTGGATCCATGCTGTGAGTGTTGGCGAAGTAGCCATCTGCACGCATTTGATCAATGCCATTGAGACGCGCATGCCAAATCTCAAGATCGTCGTTTCTACCACCACCTCGACTGGCATGGAGCAATTGCAAAAGCTCCTCCCCTCTCACATTCAAAAGATTTACTATCCAATTGATCGCAGGGATTACGTGACTCGCGCGATTATGACCATTCACCCGGAGGTGATCGTGCTGGTGGAAGCTGAGATTTGGCCAAATTTTCTTTGGCGGGCGCAAGACATGAAGGTCCCAACGTTCCTGGTGAATGCCCGCCTTTCCGAGCGCTCTTTCCGGGGCTACAAACGTTTTGGTTTCCTATTCCGGAGAATTTTCAATGCTTTTAAAGGAGTTGGCTGCCAAAACGAAGCCGATGCCGCACGGCTGCGCGCGCTTGGCTTTCGTTCGGAAGCTATCCACGTGGTCGGCAACCTGAAATTCGACACGGCCAAGATTGAAGAACGGCGTGTTCTGGATGTGGACCGCCTGATGCGCCAACTGGGAATTCCAAGCGGCGCCCGCTTTTTCGTGGCCGGCAGCACTCACGCGGGCGAAGAGGCCATTCTGGCCGACATCTTCATCCGCTTGCGTCAACAGTTCTCAAACCTTTACTTCATTCTCGTACCGCGTCATTTCGAGCGTGGCAAGGAAGTGGGCAAGGAACTTGGATCCCGTGGCATTAAGTTTGTTTACCGCAAAGAAATGGGCATCGACACCCAATACAAAGCTGGGGATGTGGACTGCCTGCTGGTGAATACCACGGGAGAATTAAAGTTTTTTTACAAGAATGCGGACGTGGTTTTCGTTGGAAAGAGCCTCACAGCCGAAGGCGGCCAAAACCCTATTGAGCCCGCCGCATTTGGCAAACCGGTAATATTCGGCCCTAACATGCAGAACTTCGAGCCGATCGCCAAAGCCCTCGTCTCTGGACAAGGGGCCATCCAGGTACAGAACGCCAAAGAACTCGAGGAAGCCCTTGCTGGCCTGCTGGTCGATCCAGATAAAGCTGCCCGGCTGGGCCGCAATGCCGTCCGGGTGGTACAGGAAAATTTGGGCTCGATCGAACGCACTGTGGATATGATCGCAGAAGGCCTCCGTGACCGCGCCGTTTTCATCGCGGAGAAACGCAAGGACCCGCAGCCGGGTTCCTTAAAAGGCGTGGTTCAATCCGAAGCCTTGAACTCACCCGGTGAATTTACTGGGTGACCCCTCAACCAAACGCCTCTTAAGTCCGCTCCCGGTTCATCGCCGCTTTCTTCCGGTCCTGGCGCGCCCAATACCAAGCAATCCAAACGCTCACTTCATATAGGAGTTGAAGTGGAACGAACATGATCACCTGAGTTATGATCTCCGGCGTGGTTAAGACAGCGCCCAAAATCAAGTTGATCACGATCATGTAACGGCGGAAGCCGGCCAGCATCTTGTAATCCAGGATTCCGATTTTTACCAGGGTTAGGAGCACGACCGGCAGCTCGAAGCCCAGGCCCATCCCCAGCATAAATTTACAAACGAAGCTCAGGTATTCCTCGGCCCGCCACACCTCCGAATCAAATCCCAGCCAGGTGGAGTATTGCGCGGACGCTTTCAAGGCGATCGGCATCAACGCAAAATAGCAGAAGCTGACACCTGTCAGAAACAATAGCGTGCCAATCCCAATACCCTGGTAAGCGTATTTTTTCTCATGCACCTTCAACGCTGGAAAAATGAACCCACCCAAGAAGTAAAAAAGAAACGGTGAGGCGATCACAATTCCCGCATACATGGCTACCTTGAAGGCCACAAAGAACCCAGCGGCAGGCCCAAATGTTGCGATACTGGTACGCTTGGTTTGACCTTCCAGCTCCTTATCTGTCGCAACTCTCGGTTTTACTCCCAGAATCCAATTCGTTTCGTTCACCGCAACCGGTTCGATCTGGAAGACGTAATGGTGATTGGTCCCCAAATCGAAACCTCCCATCTGATTGGTTTCTAAACCAATAACGCCCAGCCGGTTTGTTCCGAGGAGAAAGGTAAGCGTTTGGGGAGTCGCTGGCTTGTGGATGTTCGCCCGGTCAAGTGGCCATTCCAGCACCTTGACCACCTTATCCGCGCCAATCAGGCAAACGATCATGGCTACGCCGACAACGACGGCGCATTTAATGAGCACCCAACGGAGGTCTTCCAGGTGCTCGAGAAATGATTTTACCGGGCCGCCTTCGTCGTCTTGCCAGATTTCGTGCTGCTCCTCTACAGGCTCTGTGGGAGTGGGCATGCTTTATGGATGAGGACGAGAGGCTTAAACCTTCGGGTGGTTGGAATCGTGGTTGACGGGAGTGGCCGGGGTCCCAGCAGTGCCGGTGCTATCCGTGCGTGCCACCGTCGTGGAATCCGGAGCCGGAGCGGGGTGGGGATCGACTGCATGAGGATCTTTATTGTCCTGGGTGTATTCAATCTCACGGCGGGCCGGAGGCTGGTGATAAGGATCATCTTCCACTGAACGCTGAATTTCATCCGTCACGTCTCGAGTGGCTTTCTTAAATTCCTTGATGCCATGGCCCAGGCCCTTAGCCAATTCAGGCAGCCGCTTGGCTCCGAACAAGATGAGCACCACGGCGAGAATCAAAACCATCTCCCAACCACCAATGCCTAAAACAGCTAATGTTGTTATCATAAATATTGCCTTACGGAAAAAGCTAAGGCAGAGGGGGGATTTAGTAAAGTACCAAGGACGGTTCGCACTGAATGCTTCGGGAAGGGAACGTGCGTTCTAACCTGCTACACACCCGGCTGCAAACAAAAGCCCACCAATTGTTTGCGCAGAGCCTGACAGAAATAAAAAGCCCGATGCCGTGAGAGCATCGGGCTTTGGAAATCCGCTGAAAATCAGGCTTGTTTGTGGCTGTTTTCGGAGGAAGAAGGCAATTTCTCGGGTTCGTCTTTCGACGCTTTCTTGAACTCTTTAATCCCTTGACCAAGGCCTTTCGCCAAATCAGGCAGTTTGCGGGCGCCGAACAGCAGCAACACGACAGCCAGGATTAGAACCATTTCCCAGCCACCCAGACCAAGCGCAGCAAACATGATTTTCATAGTATCGCTAAGGGTAACCGAACCCGGAACGGATGTAAAACGTTATCTGAACCGCTAATTTGGCCGAATTATTGCCGTCCGGGAGGAACCAACAGGACGAACTCGCCCCGACGGTTCTGCTTGAAGGCAGCTTCGTTGTGGCCCGGATCTTTCGGCTTATCCTCACCGTAGCTGATAGTGTCGATAATATTCGCGTCAACACCCAAACGCACCAAGTGCTCGCGAATGGAAAGGGCGCGGCGCTCGCCCAAAGCACGATTGTATTCTTCCGTGCCGCGTTCATCGCAGTGGCCTTCCACCCGAATGGCTTTGCCCTGGTAATTTTTCATTCCGTTGGCCACCCGCTGCAGCTTGGGGATCTCGCTGGGCTTCACGTTGGATTTATCAAAGTCGAAATAAACAGTCTCCGTGCTGAAAGGTTGTTCTGCCGCAGCCTGCCATTGGCCAAGATCCTTTGTTGAAGCGGCAATGCCGTTAGGGGTTTCGGGGATTGTACTAACTTTAGGGACTGGCGTCCCGGGGGCTAAGGGCGTTTCTTGGGTGCCTGTCGTCCCAGGATTTCCAGGATTCACTGGAGGCGCTGGAAAATCCGGAGTGGTTTTCGTTCCAGCCGTATCGATGACGCCACTTGGTTTCTCGTCACCGAATCGCGAAAGGCCCTGGCCCGGCAGAGGTGTCGGTTTTTGCAGTCCCTTTTTGCAGCCCACTGCGGTGAAAGCCACGATAACGGCAACGGCAACCAGATTTAAAATTTTGCTGAGTTTCATTTTTTGGATGGAGAGTTCTTTCGGTTGTTTTGGTTCTTCTTCGTACATTACTTCGCCCAACTCGGTTGAGAGTTGCTCCCCAAAATTCGGGCGATAGTCTTGACCTGTTTGGTAGGCACGTCAAGCAAGTACAAGGATTTCGCATGATCCGGACCTTTGGAGAAAACCACGGCGCGTGAATTCGGCGCCCACACCGCATCTTCGCCTTCTGCTATATCATATGTGGAACCGCCTTCAGCAGGGACAATAAATATTTCAAAGTGACGCATTTGAGAGGTGAACACGATGTACTTGCCGTCGGGCGACCAATCAGGCTCCGTCGGATTGCTTGATCCGACCGTAGAAATGCGCCGTTTGCCACTGCCGTTGGCAGAGATGGCATAAAGGCCAGGTACTCCGCTTTCTCGTGACACAAAGCAAATGGTTTTGTTGTCGGGAGACCAGCAGGGGCTGGATTCCCCTTCCCGGCTGAAGGTAAGCTGCTTCAGGTTTTTGCCACCGAGATCGCTCACATACAGATTAGGACTTCCATTTTTGCTCAGGATCATCGCCACTCTCGTTCCGTCCGACGAAACAGCCGGTGAAATGTTAGCCCCGCCGTACGGCGTTATCATCTGCCGGGCTCCAGTAGGCAGATTATGCGAGAAAATACGTGGGTTGCCCAATTTGTAGGAGGCATAAAACAAAGTGGATTTTCCAGCCCAATCAGGCGCTGAGACAATGGTATTGTCCCGAGTTACTTGTAGCGGATTGAAGCCATCATAATCAGAAATATAGATCTCACTCTTCGCCGGACCGCTTTCCGCTTTAAAAGCAATTTTGGTTTGAGCAATTCCAGGAACACCCGTGATCGCTTTGGCAATATCATCAGCCAGCGCGTGAACCTGCGAGCGAGTCGATCCGCCTGTGTAGGCTTTAGCCAAGACTGGGTTCTTGGTGATCCGGTCCGTTACCCTTGCCTCAACGCGGCCGGAATTGCCTCCGTCAATCAGGTACTTCGCCTGGTCAGCAGGGGCGTTCGTCATCCCCATAAAAAGCAGGTCCTGCCTCAAAATTCCGGCCACCTCGGATGTAAAACCAGAAATGTTTACGGGCACAGGCTCTGCAAAACCGAGTGCGTCGTAGTGATGATGAATAACAAGTCTGCTATCGCCCTGCGCCATGGCGTCAACGCCAGAAACAGCCACCAAACCAGCCAACATCTGAATCAAGAATTTGTATTTCATCCGTAAAGTCTTTTTGCTTTGAGGTTAAATTCGATGGTAAAGGATCGCTCGCGGTCCGTGCTCCCTTCAGGAAATGGGTGCACAAACTTAACTTTGTCTAAAGCCTTCTGGACGGACTTATCCATTGCCGGGTTGCCGGACTTCTGAATGATGCGGGCCCCCGTGACCGTGCCGTCCCGGGCGATGGTCACCTTGACAGTCGTTGCAAAGTCATTGCTGGCGAGATCCCGGAATATCTCCCAGGCGTCATCGTATATCGCCTGCACAAATGCACCATAATTCGCGTAAGCCTCCCCCCCGGGGCCCCGATCAACATCCACTTTAGTCCCGTTGGCAAATCCTTCTTCAAGATGGTCCGCCGCCTTCCCAAGCGCCTTTGCGAGTTTCGCATTGGTCTCAGCCCAGCGCTTCGCGGACTCCCGTGCTTCGCGGGCCTCGGCATCTGCTCGACTCTTCTCCTCGGCAGTACGCTTTCTCTCCTCTGCTTTACGTTTCGAGTCATTCTCACGAACCACCGGCTTAAGTTCTAAAGGAGCATTTTTGGCATCCTTAACCGGAATTTTACTCTCGGTCTTCGAAGGTTTGGTCGGAGTCGGTTCTTTGGGTGGCTTTTCTTTCGAAGCCAGCTTTTCCACTTTCTCGGGTTTCGCTTTGTCGGGCTTTGGTTTCACTGGCTCAGGCTTTGCAGCCGGAGCAGGAGGTGGAGGAGTAGACTTAATCTCGTGCTTTACGGGCGCTGGGATTTCAGCGACCGGCGGTTGAGGTACCGTGGTATTCCCTTTTTTGACATCGTCCGTGCGCGGGGCGTTGGGATTTCCACCCCCGCCCGAGAGAGCTTCGTCGATCAGCTTGCTCGGGATCATTCGAACAGGGTCGTTAAAAGGCGGAGTCGTCTTCGGAATGATAAATGCCGAGCCCACCAGCACAACGATGACGAGAAAAGCATGCAGCGTCACCGAAGCGAGCAAACATTTTTTTTCCATCTTCTCCATGGGCCCTTTCATGTATGATTAATGATTCGGGTCGGTTCTCAACGAAAAGTCTTCCAAGCCTGCTTTTTTGAGGCGGTCCACCACTCCGGTCACATGCTTCCAGGCCGTATTCTCGTCCGCCCGGAGGTTGATAATGATCTGCGGATTGCGCTGGTGTTCCTCGATCAACAATTTGCAAATCTGGTCCAGGGAATAGAATTTGCCATGGAGCATGTATTGGCCCTT
>JAQGOV010000717.1 GCA_028293425.1 Verrucomicrobiales bacterium | reverse complement strand
GTATGAAAGCTCCTAGCTGTGGTCCGCTGAAAAGCTAAGGGCTCCCTGCTTCAGTATTGTGGATCCCAGTCGAAGCGCAACAACCCGTAAGTGTCGCTCTCAGACTCGGACGCCACCGACGCGCTATTTCGCCTTTGCTGACAGCTTCTCTTCTCGATCAGCCTGAAGCGGACGGACCGGAATCAGTTCCCGCGAAGCTTGAGCCGGGTCCAGAGCACGACGATGGTGCAGCCCCCGAAGCGCATGTATTGCGCGGGCGTGTTGAGGTTCTGGTACACCTCGGCGGCGATCACTTCGCTCCCCGCCAAATAGTTGTTGATATCGCCCGGCTCCATCTCCTGATACAGCGCGTCGTCCACCCAGTACTGCACGCACTTATCGAAGTTCACCGGCACGTGGCTGAAGATGTCGGTGAGTTTGGTGAGGTGAATGTTCTGGAGGTCGTCCGGACCGAGGTAGCTGCCAAAGTGGGCCTTCCGCCGCTTGGTGAAGCCCACTTTATCGAGGGCTGACGTCCGCCGGGCTGTCACCAGCACTGGATCCATCATCTCCACGAATTTCGGCAGCTTGATCTTCACGCGCGTCTCCTGGCGCGACGACAGATCGACCGGCACGATCTCGGCGGCAAATCCGACGTGCCGCGCCAGCAATGTGAAACTGCCAGAAGGAGCGTTGCGGATCGAGAACTGACCACTGTCGTTCGTCCTGACCGCGAGATCGGTTCCCACCACTTCGACTCTGCTACCCGCGTTCGTGGGGCTGCTCTCGAGTGCTACTACGCCCGAGACGATTGCATTTCCGTTCTCCCTCCACGAGTCTCTGGACGACAGCAACAAAGTTCGCCCGACCAGCTCAGTCGGTTTGTTTCCGAGCGTGATCGGAATCTCTGAGGTCACAGCGAGGCCGCGTCGCGCCTGAAGTGTCGCGCGCAACGCGCTCGGCAGCCCGCAGAGCACGTACGCTCCGGATTTGTTCGTGCGTGCGCGCACCAATCGCGGAGTGGTGCGAACGCCGGATTTCTTGGAGACCTCGATCTCATCCCAGGCGGCGGATACTTCGGCTCCCACGATCGGCTGCAGCGTCTCGGGATCGTTGACGTGCCCGATGATCGCGGAAGCGGTCTTCGCGCCCGACTCTGCGGGGCACATTGCGCGGATCATCGCCTCGGCCGGCGGCACAGCGAGCACCACAAATGTCGAGCTATCGGGACCAACACGAAATGGCTCCGTCGCCAGCATTAGTCCGAGGGTGTCGAGGCGAGGGTGATACACTCCGACCTGGTACATCCCGGGCGTCAGGCTGTCGATTCTGAATCTGCCGAGCGAATCGGTCTGGAGCATCGTCGGGCCGCCCTGGACCATGATGTCCGCGTCAGACAGGAATCCGCCGTTCAGGCTGTCCACGACCACACCGACGATATGCGCCTTGCCCGTCGTAGTGTGGGTCGCCTGCGTCGTCGTCGTCTTGTTCTGCGCAACGATGCACGGCGCAAGCACGATCGACGCCGCCGCGACGAAGAGCTTCAGTCGTTTTGCGATGTTCCATCCTCCCGGGCGACCGCGCGTCCGACTGTGATGGTGATGTTGTCCGTGCCGCCTCCTTCGAGCGCGTCCTGGAGCAAATCCTCGCACACCTGCTGCGCTGATTTGATGGCACCGAGTCGCTTTGCGATGCGCTCGTCGGACACGTGCCTGGTTAGACCATCGCTGCACAGCAGATGGATCGTGGACCACGAGTTGGGAAGACGCTTGACGACGGGCGCGGACTGATGCCCGCCGATGGAGCTCGATAGCATGTTCGACAACGGAGATTGGCCGGAGGCAATCGATGCGGCGAAGACGCCGCTGTCGAGGAGCTCCTGCGCCATCGTCTGGTCGCGCGAGATCTGGATCAGCTTGCCGTCGCGGTACTGGTAATAGCGGGAGTCACCGACCTGCAGGAGATAACACCACGGCCAGACGGAGATCAGGAGCGTGAGCGTGGTCGCCATGCCTCGGGAGTCGGGATCCGACGCGCCGCGCTCGATCACCGCCTGATGACTTTTTATCGCGCCCGCTTCGAGTGCGCGCGTGAAATCGGTGTCGCCGGTCTCGGCGCTGTAATAGCAGCGCACGCTCTCGGTGATGTACTGCGTCAGCTCTTCGACAGCGAGCCGGCTGGCTGCTTCTCCTTTGCGTCCGCCACCGACGCCGTCGGCGACCATCATCAGCGAAGCGAGACGCTCCTCGGCCACCGGGATCTCGGCGAGGTCGGGCAAGCTCGATTGCTACACATGGAACCGCTGGCGCAGCTGACCGATGAGGAAGTGGTCCTGATTGGACGGGCGGACCAAGCCGGGGTGGGTCAGGCCGTATGAGTCGATCTCATCGTCGCGGGGCTTCCGAAACATCCATCAGAGCTAGCACCAGTCTGAGCGGTCGGCAAGAACGCAAAACCAACTAGATCGGTTGGCAGACGTCGGATGTTTGGGTCGAGCTGAGTCGCTGCCGAGTCGTGGTGGTTTGTGTGTCGTAGACGTGATCGGACTTGCCACGGCGGTACGTCGTCGTGGTGACCGTGACCTGGTCAACATCCGAGAACGTTCTGACTCTGCTTCCGGTCACCCCCTGCGGACCGTAGCGGCAGCCGCTGTACTCCTGGTGAGTCGACGTCTCCTGGTACTGCGTGGTGCTGGTGCAGGTGGTTGTGCCGCGGGAGAACGTGCAGTTCTCCGGGCTAGCCTTCGCGTTCTGTTGGCTTACTGCACGGGTCGCTGTCGCGAAAGCCGCGGAGGTGGTGGGCGCGGTCGGCGTGTTGCACGCGCCGAGGAGGATGGAGGCGAAGGCGACGGCGGTGGCGCGGGATATCATGGAGCGGTCTCTGCGATGGAGGTTGTGCGAGCTAACCGCAAATCAATCGGGCAAAGGGTGTGCCTTTTCCCCTTAGCTGGCCAAGGTGGGACACTCATCGAGTGAGAGCGACACGAATGG
>JAQGOV010000046.1 GCA_028293425.1 Verrucomicrobiales bacterium | reverse complement strand
CGGAGTCACGTCCGCAATGTAGGCTGAGGCCGTTGCAATGTTCGCTCCCGTGATCCCGGCAACGATCCGTCCTACGAAAAACCAGGTCAAGTTTGGCGCGTAGGCCAGCAGAAAATAATCCAGTCCGGATCCCAAAAGAGAGATCAGCAGCACAGGACGCCGCCCGAACCGGTCCGACAAACTTCCCAGCAGCGGCGCCCAAACGAACTGCATCAATGAATAAAGAGCTGCCAGCCAGCCAAAGGTTTGCGAAGCCGCACTCACACTGCCGCCGCGGAATTCCTGCACCAGTTTCGGCAAGATAGGAATGATCAAACCGATCCCAAGGATATCGATCACCAAGGTGACAAAGATAAAGGCAATAGCCGGTTTATGCCGCGACATAGAATGGCAAGTAAATCGAAAAACCAACCACCTTGGCAAGCCGCGTTGTTGCCCTTTCGCAGATCACGATTTAGGTTTCAATTACCTATATTACCTAAAATCAACAACTTACATATAATCCAAATCGCGCTCTGATTTATAGTTGACTAGTTGTATAAATAAAATAAACTGGGCCCTAGTAATTGTTATGGGACGAACCAGCAATGCTAAGGAACGACTGCTCGATGTGGCTTTTGAGCTCCTCTGGGACAACAGCTACAACTCCGTGAGCATCGATCAAATCTGCTCTCGCGCTGGCGTAAACAAGGGCAGCTTTTACTACTTTTTCAAGACAAAGGCGGATCTTGCCGTCGAAGCCTACGAGGCTCATTGGCAGCAAAATCAACCGCACCTGGATCAGCTTTTTTCACCACAGATTGCCCCGCTGGACCGCCTGGTAGGCTGGTGTGGTTTCGTTTACAAATCTCAAAAGGACAAACATACCAAGACCGGTTGCGTATGTGGTTGTCCCTACGCGACCGTTGGCATCGAAGTTGCCACTCAGGATGAAAAGATCCGAGCGAAGATGGAGGATCTCATTTCGCGTAATTTGAAATACCTGGAAAGCGCCATCGCAGAGGCTAAAAGGGCCGGCACGGCCAGTGTGGCCAATCCCAAGGCAGCCGCCGAACGAGTTTACTCGCTGGTCCTGGGTGCCCTCCTCCAGGCTCGAGTTCGAAATGACGTCAGCCTGCTCCGAAACCTGGAGCCCTCAGTGATGGCCCTGGTAGGTGCCGCCGGTGGCCAATTTGATGCCGCGAAAATGATCTGACATTTTCTGGCGAAACTATTTTAGTTGTCCGGTTAGTTAATAAGGTAGAAAGAAGTAATGGGTTATGAAGACAACCAAACGCAACCGCCCGGTAAAAACCGCGAAGGTGCAGACCCCTGGCCTGCGCACTTACTCCGCGCGTATTCCTAAAAAAGCTCGGAACGAAGCATCATCCGAACTGGTGGCCTCCCCTGTGCGAGAGACCCCAACCGTAGACGTGCCCCCTCCAACACCTGCTGAGTCAGCTCATGGCGACTCCCTGCTGCTCTACATGCGCGAGGTTGGCCAGGTAAACCTGCTCACTCCCGCCGAGGAAATGGCCCTCGCCAAGCGGATCCTTAAAGGCGACGACAAGGCCCGCGAGCACATGATTAAAGCCAACCTCCGGCTCGTCGTGAAGATCGCGAAGGAATACGAAGGCCTTGGCCTGCCGCTCCTTGACTTGATCAACGAAGGAAATATCGGGCTGATGAAGGGTATCGACCGGTTTGACCCTACCAAAGGCGCCAAGCTTTCCACGTATGCTGCCTGGTGGATTAAGCAGGGCATCCGCCGCGCCCTGATGAACCAGTCCAAGACGATTCGCGTGCCCGTGCACGTCATTGACAAGCTGGCCCACATCCGGAAAGCAGAGATGAAGCTTCGCGACGAATTCCAGCGTGAACCAACCAGCAGCGAAGTCGGCTTCGAAGTCGGTTTGGACGCGAAGCAGGTTGAAAGATATCAGCGTGCCTCCATGGCCCCGATCTCGCTTGATGCACCGATCGGCGATGACGAGGATTCTGGCCGGATTGCGGATATCATCGCAGACCAAAACGCGACCGCCCCGGACGAAGAACTGGTCGGTGAAAACGACGCTGACCTCATGCGCGAAATGTTTTCTGGCCTGCCTGAGCGCGAACAGATCATTCTGCAACGGCGCTTTGGAATGGACGGCGAAGACCCTCAAACCCTTGAGGAAATCGGCGCGCGTCTCGGGGTGACCCGCGAACGAATCCGCCAAATTCAGGATTCCGCACTTAAAAAGCTCCGTCGCAAGATGGAGCAAAAAGACACGATGGCTAAAGCTATCTAAGAAGCTCCGTCCTTTCAGTAGAGGACATTTGGTTCATCCGAACAGGATGCCAAATGTCCTCTCAAGTTTTACCGGGCAATCTCCTTTCCCTTCCAGCGCGCGGAAATAAAAGCTGCAATCGCCTGCATCTCCTTTTCCGTCTTTCCGCTTGCCCCTTGATACTTCGTCTCGATCTCTCGAATCGCCTCCAGCCGCTTTTTATACCCGCGCAACCGTTGCGCATCCCATTTCTCGCGCGCCGCTTTCAACTGAAACAACCCCGGCTCTACCAGCGGCGACGCCGAAAGCCATGACCGCCCTTCAAAAACGGTTCGCTGCAAAAATAGCAAATCTTCCACTGAACCCACTTTTGCTTCGCTTCCAAAAAACTCCACCGCCAATTTTCTTCGAAACTCTTCATCCTTCAGGTCAGGATTGCGCGCGAACTCCCGATAGCCTGCCCGCTGCACTCGCACCAGCAAATCCCGCAGCGGCATCTCCCCATCGCGGAGCCAATTAAGCCCAAATGGCTTGAGCCGTTTCCCCGTCAATTGGCTCTCGCCAAATTCCTCGTGCGTCACCACGTAACTCCATGGTTCCAGCGATGGCACGTAGCCCGCCAGGCCATAGCGTTTGGCTGTCTTCGCTCCATCCTTCATTGACCACGGCGTTCCCCGTGAGGGCCCCTCGTTCCAGTAAATGGAGCTCCGTGCTTGCTTCAGTAAATCTCCATCAATTTGTGCACTGTGCGGAGTAAAAACCAGTGTCCACCTCGGGTCAAAGGGTTGACTAGCCGCTTTGGCTTCGATGTCACTCCCTTGATTGACCTTCTTTCCCGAAAAGTAATGTGGAAAAACCACAACCGTAGCATCCGCCTTTCGTTCCCATACCTCGTTCGAGATCTGCCGCACGAATTCAAACTCCCGCTCATAAAAATGCTCTTTGCACTCGGCACACCGGCATACGTTGTAATCACTGGATTCGATTAACAGCCCATCCGCGTTCGGATAAAACTCAAACGCCATCTCCCTTGCATACTCCAGCATGAAGTCTCGCGACGCTTTCTGACTCGGACACAAACTCCACCCCCAGCAATGAATCCCGAAGGAATCTACCGGCTTCCCATCGGCTTTCCTGGCCTTCAATTCCGGATGCTCGATCGCATACTGATTCACGCCATCATATCCAAAGGGTGTAAACCCCAGCAGCACCCGGATTTTCTTTTCATGCGCATAATTGATTAACTCCCGCACGAAATCGTGCTTCACATTCTTGTGCTCCCGGTTGTAATCCCAGGTAATCGGAAACCTTTTTGAGGCGAACGCACCACCCGTCCAAAGGATCACCACGTTGGAACCATCCTCCTGCAAACAATCCACCGCCTCTTTCCATTCCGGCAGCCCCATCAGCGGCATCCGCATAAAAGTCATGTAATAACCCCGGAAGATCTCCGCCGAGTGCGCGGAAAACGCAAACAGCAGACACAACAGAATGGCAAATACCGTTCGAACCATCCTCCTCCGACGCAGAGCGGAAAGAGTTTATTCCACCAGACCCTTTTTATTGCTCTGGTCAAAATACACTGGTTTACTCTTCCCCCATGCCATTGCTCAATTGAAAGCCTGGAAACAACTGCTAAACGTCGTCGCTGATCTCGCTTTCGAGCCTCACGACATTGCGACCCAGCTGGATGAAGGCGGGCATTACGCGGTCCAGTTGGAGGAGGAATTTCCGCTCCTCATCAAACTGTTTCATTACACTTCGAGTCTTCATACCCGGGGCGCCACCTGGCACGAACGGCTCGAATTATTCATGCCGCTCGACGGTCCGGCTCGGTTTCGAATGGGTGAACAGGAGGTGCACCTGCAGCCCGGAGACTTTCTGGTGGTCGATAACCTTAAGCTCCACCACGTGGTTGATTTCCCCGGCTTTGACACTCGAGTGGTGGTGATCAGTTTCCTGCCTGAGTTCGTCTACAGCCTTGGCTCGCCTTCGCACGATTACGCCTTTCTCCTTCCATTTTATTCCAAGCTGGAACGACGTCCTCATGTGCTCCGAGCAAGCGAAGAAGCAGCCGAAGGAGTCTATGGCGTGCTGGCCAAGCTCCTGGAATGTTATTGCGCAGGCGCGGCCCGCCCCTTCTTCCGGGCTGGCTGCAAGGCCTACCTGCTCGAATTGCTTTACCACCTGGCAGTCCATTTTAAAGAATCCGAAGTCTTGAAGTGGGAGTTCATGCGCCAGCAGCAACGCTCCCTCCAGCTCAAACGGCTCTTCACTCACATCAATGCCCACCCTGCGGAGAAGCTGTCTGTCCGCAATGCCGCGAGGCTGGCCGGGATGAACGTCCCTCAGTTCATGAAAACGTTTAAACAGGTCGCAGGCATGACGCTCGTCGCCTACTTGAATCACGTCCGCCTCGCAAACGCTGCTCGGCTCCTCCGCGAAACGGCCTTGCCCATCTCTGAAATCGCCACATCCGCTGGCTTTTCCGACCAGAGCTACCTGGACAAACGCTTCAAACGCGCCTTTGGCCTTACCCCGAAGGATTTCCGCTCCAGGGAGCTTAGAACCAAATCCGCCAACCCCTCGGGTGATTAAAATTGTCCAATTATCTCTTCTGTCTTGTCCTAGCGCGTCAGGGATTCGCAATGGCATTCTTTCCGCATGAAGCCCCTGTCTCTCATCGCAATCATCGTGCTGGCTCTCCAGGCTGGCGCGAGTGCCGCGCCGCGCTTGCGCGTCTCAGAGAACAAACACTTTCTTGTGACCGACAGCGGCAAACCTTTCTTTTACCTGGGGGAGACCGCTTGGGAACTTTTCCACCGGTTGAACCGCCAGGAAGCCGACCGTTATCTCGAAAAACGAGCGGCTCAGGGCTTCACGGTGATCCAGGCTGTGGCAATCGCTGAATTGGATGGCCATTCTGATCCAAACCCCTACGGACACTTGCCTCTCATTGACCGGGACCCGAAGCGCCCAGCCGTAAAGGAAGGACCGAATAACGATTATTGGGACCACGTCGATTACATCGTAAATAAAGCCGAATCTCTCGGCCTCTTCATAGGCTTTCTGCCAACCTGGGGCCGCTACTGGCATGATAAAGTGCAGGATGGTAAGCCCCTCTTCGATGAATCGAATGCCGAAATTTACGGCGAATGGCTTGGCCGGCGTTACGCCCAAAAGCCCATCATCTGGATCCTGGGAGGCGATCGTCAACCCGACAACGATGCCCAGAAGGCAGTCATCAGGGCCATGGCCCGAGGGCTGCGGCAGGGCGATGGTGGCACTCACCTGATCACGCTTCATCCTCCAGGTGGAGCCGGTTCTTCCAAGTGGTTTCATGACAACACCTGGCTCGATTTCAACATGCGTCAAAACGGCCACGTCATCGAGTATGGCCGCTATGCGCAAACCGCGACGGATTATGACCGTTCCCCGGTTAAACCCGTCCTGGATGGTGAACCGGTTTATGAAGATCATCCGGTTTCCTTCAACGCCAAAGAATTCGGGCATTCCATTGCGGCCGATGTGCGCCGTCCGCTTTACTGGGATTTGTTCTCCGGCGCCTGCGGCCACACCTATGGCAACCATTCCGTTTGGCAGATGTACGCGCCAGGACGGAAGCCTATCAATGGACCGTTGATGCCCTGGTTTGAAGCCATCGACCAACCCGGGGCTGCTCAAATGGTCCATGCACGCCGGCTGCTTGAGTCGCGTCCTTTTCTCTCGCGCATCCCGGATGACTCCATCCTCGTGGACGCTTCTGTGAAGACGTCCGTTCCCGGCGCAGGAACCAGACGCTTTGTGGGAACGCGAGACACGGACGGAACTTACGCCATGGTCTACGCGCCGATCGGCCGAAAGTTTTCCGTTCACATGGATAAGGTGCGCGGGTCAAAAGTTAAGGCGTGGTGGTTTAATCCCCGAGACGGTCAAGCCGCCCCCATCGGTGAGTTTGCCAGCGAGGGCAACCATGCGTTCACTCCTCCTAATCCAGGTGAAATGCTGGATTGGGTGCTGGTCTTGGATGATGCCGCCAAAAACTATCCTGCTCCGGGTCAGCCACAAGCCTCCGCCAAATGAAAGAACTCCGCTTTGGAATCATCGGAACCGGCTTTTGGGCCCGCTACCAACTCGCGGCTTGGCGTGAATTGAAAGGGGCGCGCTGCGTTGCGGTTTGTGACCGCGATCTTTCCAAGGCCCGGGCCTTGGCTTCGAATTCTGGCATTAACGCCGTTTATGAGAACGCGGAAGCGCTCATCAAAGCCGAGAAACCCGATTTTCTGGACGTCATCAGCAATCCGGGTACTCACGTTGAATTGGTCAAGCTCGCCGCGAATCATAAAATTCCGGTCATCTGCCAGAAACCAATGGCACCTACCTTAGCGGAGGCCCGGGAAATGATGGATGCCTGCCGTTCCGCCGGGGTTCCCTTAAGCATTCATGAGAACTGGCGCTGGCAGGCTCCCATCCGCGCTTTCCAGGAGGTGCTTACTTCCGGAATCATCGGACGGGTTTTTCGCGCCCGCATCGATTACTGCAATAGCTTCCCGGTGTTTGATAACCAGCCTTTTCTCAAGGAACTGGACGAGTTCATTCTCTCCGACATGGGCAGCCACATCTTTGACGTTGCCCGGTTCCTTTTCGGTGAAGCCTCCAATCTTTATTGCCAAACCCAACGTGTCCACCCCGGCATCAAAGGCGAGGATGCCGCCAGTGTCATGCTTCGCATGGATAGCGGAACAACCGTGACTTGCAACCTGAGTTACGCCAGCCGCCTGGAGCACGATCGCTTCCCCGAAACCTTCCTACTCGTGGAAGGTCAGCTCGGCTCCGTGCAACTGGCTCCCGATTACTGGCTGCGTGTCACCACTTCGGAAGGCACTCGGTCCCGCCGGTGTCCCCCGCCCTTCTATCCCTGGGCGGATCCACGTTATGCCCTGGTGCATTCGAGTATCGTAGCGTGCCACGCCAACCTCCTCGGAGCCCTGCAAATCGGCACTCAGCCCGAAACCAGCGGAGACGATAATTTCAAAACCTTGCAACTCGTTCACGCATCCTACGAGTCGGCGCGGCACGACTCTGTCGTTCAAATCAATTCACTACCTCACCTAAAGTAAATAAATGAAGACCATCGCACTCATCGGTGCCGGCGGAAAAATGGGCTGCCGCATCACCAATAATGTCAAGAATGGCCCTAACAAAGTCCATTATGTGGAAGTCCATCCTCTCGGCCTCGAACGCTTGGCCCAATGCGGCGTCACCGTCTCCAGCCAGGCGGAAGCGCTGCCGACTGCGGATGTATTAATCCTGGCAGTGCCAGATGTCGCCATCGAGGCGGTTTCTCGCGAAATCATTCCCCAGCTCAAGTCCGGAACGTTGGTCATGCTGCTCGACCCAGCCGCTCCGCTCGACGGAGTGGTGGCACACCGGGATGACCTCGGTTATTTCATCGCCCATCCTTGCCATCCTTCCGTGTTCAATTGGGAACCCAGCGAAGCGGCTTTCCGGGATTTCTACGGCGGTATCTCAGCGAAACAATCCGCGGTTTGCGCTCTCATGAGCGGGGAAGAAAAGTATTACGAAGTAGGAGTGGAAATCACCCGGCAGATCTATGCCCCGGTGAAAACAGCCCACCGCGTTACTCTGCAACAGATGGCCATATTGGAACCCGCCCTCGTGGAAACCCTTGCACAGACCTGCATGGAAGTGGTCAAGGACGGTTACGATCGCGTCGTTAAACTGGGCGTTCCTGAAGCCGCCGCTCGCGATTTTGTGCTGGGCCATTTGCGCATTCAAATCGCGGTCCTGTTTGGGGAGGTTAATGGGACCTTCTCGGACGCCGCCTACAAAATCAGCGCCCGCGCTCGCCCGGTCATCTTCCGCGAAGGCTGGCAGCGCATCTTTGATATGGACGACATCCGAGCCCAGGTCCGGGACATTACCAGCACGAAAAAGCCTGCGGCATGAAGCTCGGCATCAGCAGTTATACTTTTGGTTGGGCAATCGGAGTTCCCGGGTTCGAACCCAGACACCCGCTCGATGAACATGGCTTGCTCGACTTTGCTCTGAAGCACGACATCAAGGTACTTCAAATCGGGGACAATCTTCCCCTGCACACCTTCGACGCAGCTCGCCTGAAGCGGTTCGCGCAACGGGCAAAACAGGATCAAGTCCAATTGGAGGTGGGTGCCCGTCGCCTGAACCTGGAGCGCGTGGCTCTTTATGCCGAGATTGCCCGGCGTCTGAATGCCCAACTGCTGCGCTTTGTTGTTGATGATGCCGATTACCATCCGGAGCCCAAAGCGATCAGCACCATCTTGCGGGAAAGCCTCCCTCTTCTCGACGGCCTCACGCTCGGCCTTGAAAACCACGACCGTTTTTCCGCCGAGACGCTTCGCGGTATCATTGAATCCGCCAAAAGCGAACGCATTGGTATCTGCCTCGATACCGCAAACTCTCTCGGTGCCGGCGAAGGTTTTGAACACGTCCTTCGCACGCTTGCACCACTCACGGTCAACCTGCATATCAAAGACTTTCAGATTGAGCGGCTGCCCCACAAAATGGGTTTCACTATCACCGGCCGCCCTGCCGGCAGTGGGTTTCTCAAAGTCCCGGAGCTCTTAAAGGAGCTTGCTCCGTTTAAACGCTGTAGCACGGCCATTCTCGAATTGTGGACGCCCCCCGAGCCTCAGCTCCATGAAACCA
>JAQGOV010000013.1 GCA_028293425.1 Verrucomicrobiales bacterium | reverse complement strand
GACCAATGAGAGAGGTGCAGTCCAAGGCCGATCGGCTCACAACAAGCCAACTGCTCCACTTGAACTCGCTCCAAGGGGGGAAAACTGGCGAGGACGCCCGCTTCGCTCTTTGTCCCAGACCGCTTCGACCCGGCGCTCATCAAAGCGGCGGCACAGATACCAGACCCCATTGGGACTCATACCAAGGCGCTCAGCCATTTTTAGGACCAAGGTGCGCTTTTGGGCCATGGCCAGCAGCACGCGAGCTCGTCGGGCCACTCTCTGTTCGGTTCTTCCATCATGGACGAGCTCTTGGAGAAAACTTCGTTCTGCTCTCTTCAACTGAATCAAATGCGGCGGATGTCTCCTCATTTTGCCCTCCTGTCCGGGCAATTTAGACCCGAAAGGACTACATTCAAAAACTATTAAAACAGTCCACTAGTGAGTTACGCCCCAGGCGCCCCAGGCGCCCCGCGCTCCCCGTGCATCCTGTGCGCCTCACGCTTCCCATGCGCCCCACGCGTTATGCAATCCCTCTCCCGCGTGCTAAACCAGACGCAATATGAATCATGAAATTGAAAATAAAACCGACCATCAGAATACGGTAGAACAGAATCAGAACGGTGCCGCGGAACTGACCGCAAATGACCAGCCAGTGGCGACGCCGGCCCCATCCGATCTGCCTCATGCGGATGAATCGGGATCCCCCACCACAAATCCATCTATCCAACCATCCATTAATCCATGCCCCGATCCTATCCAGGAATCCATCGATCCAGCCGAAACCGGGGCTCCCGCAATACCTCCATCAATCCAAGAATCCAGCCATCCCTTTGCTGACTCCATTTACCAATCCTTTCATCCAGCGTTGGATGCGTCAGACTCCGCCAGTCACCCCATTTCTAGCCTCGAACCGGAAACCGACAGCACACCACCCAGGTCTTTGAGCGGGATCACTGCCCTTCAGGCCACCATCACTCTGAACCGCGCCCAGGGTCGCCCAAGCAAAGTGAGTCAACTCCCTCCCGAACTAATTGCCTTTGTAAACGAGCAACTCTTACGCAGAGTGCCCCAGGATATCATTGCTCAGGAACTCGAGGAAAGAGGCCACCCGGGGTTTAGCAAAAGCAATATCAGCAACTGGAAGCTTGGACCCTTTAAGAAGTGGGCCGAAGCACAACAAACTCTTGACCAGCAAAACCGCCAAAGGGAACTGGCCCTGGATTATGCTCGCACCCACGGAACATCCCTCTTGGAAACCCTGGAGGAAATCCATGCCCAGAATCTTTACGAGACAGCTGTCGCGATAAACCCATCGCGATTGGTCAAGAAATTTCAAGAAACTCCCGAGCTCTTCCTCAAGCTGAATCGCGAAATATCGTCTTTTGTAAAGATATGTCGCGAAAAGAAACCAGGAGCGGTTTCTGTCGCGAGAAAACAAGAAAGTCCTGCCTCTCACGGCTGGGAGCGTGAGAAAAATGGTGGCCTCACTCTGGAAGCCCGCGATAACGTTCGCGCCTCCCTGGGCATTTTTCCTCCTCCACCAGAAGCAAAGCCCGACGCCGCGAAACCCGAACCCATCACCGAGCAGGGACCAAACTGAATACTGAATAACGCGTCACGCATTACTCACTGGAAACATGAAAGCCAAAATCATCCCGCCACGCGGCCTCTTCCTGCCTTATCAGGCCAAGTGGCTCTTTGACACCTCGCGCCTCAAGATCGCCGAGAAAAGCCGCCAAATCGGCTGGACATGGACTACCGCCGCTAGCCTCATTGATCGTAAATGCCCCCGTGGCTCACGCCTGGACTCCTGGATCTCCTCCCGTGATGAGTTGCAGGCCAAGCTCTTCCTGGAAGACTGCAAAGAGTTTGCTCAGCGCTACCACATCGCTGCCACTGACCTCGGTGCCTCCGTGATCGACGACCACGGCCACTCCGCTTACGTGGTGGCTCTCGCCAATGGTTTGCGCATCCACTCCATGTCCAGTAGCCCCAATGCGCATGCCGGGAAACGCGGCGACCGCATCTTGGATGAATTCGCCTTGCACTCCGACCCCAAGGAGCTTTACGCCATTGCTTACCCGGGCATCACCTGGGGTGGAAGTCTGGAGATCTTCTCCACTCACCGGGGCAGCCACAACTACTTCAA
Source organism: Verrucomicrobiales bacterium (assembly GCA_028293425.1). Taxonomy (GTDB): domain Bacteria; phylum Verrucomicrobiota; class Verrucomicrobiia; order Limisphaerales; family JAQGOV01; genus JAQGOV01. Next base: position 3,338 of record JAQGOV010000013.1, on the reverse strand, counting down.
TGAACTCATCCAGGAGATTAAGGGCAACGGCAACCCCAAGGGCTTCTCCCTCCATTCGGTCACTCTCGAGAACGCTCTGGATCAGGGACTCCTCTACAAGCTCCAGGAGAAGCTCCCGCCCGAGGACCCCAGGCAAGAGATGGATGAGGCCGATTACTTTAACTTCATCAAGCGTGGCTGCCCGGACCCGGAGACTTTCCTCCAGGAATACATGTGCCAGCCCGGGGATGATTCCAGCGCTTTTCTGCCTTTCGAGCTCATCACCGCCTGTGAATACAAGAATAACGAGGATTGGGCTGGCGACTTGCTCAATACCAAGAACTACCTCTTTATTGGAGTGGATATTGGCAGGGTCCATGACCTCACGGCCATCTGGGTTCTGGAGAAAATAGACCCGGTGTTTTACACCAGAAGAGTCATTACACTCGAGAAACAGCCCTTTGAAGTGCAGGAGAAAGTGCTTTATGACCTCCTGCGCTATCCACGCGTTTACAAGTGCATGATCGACCAGACCGGCATTGGCCGGCAGTTCACCGAAAGAGCTCAAGCCAAGTTCGGCAACTGGAAAGTGGAAGGAGTAGCCTTCACTGCCCAAAGCAAAGAAGAGCTGGCATACCCAGTGCGAGTGGCCTTTGAATCCAGAACCATCCGCATCCCCGAAGACCCGCTCATCCGCTCGGACTTCCGAGCCGTGAGGAAGGAGACCACCCAGAGTGGGAATTTGAGGTTTGCCGCCGAAAGGGGAGCGCGCGGCCACTCCGACCGGTTCTGGGCACTAGCCCTCGCTCTCCATGCCACCAGCAAATACGTGAGCGCCGGAGCCATGGTGCTCTACAGTTGATGCCCTAACCAATGTAGCAGCCGAAGTGAGGAGGCTGGATCCGAGCAGGTAACGAGTCTCACTTGTTCTTTGACATATCCAATATCAAAGACTCGTTACCCGCTCCGCCCGCCCAATGTAGCAGCCGCCTGTCCGCCATAGCTTTCCTGTCTGCCGAAGCCCTGGCGAAAGCGAAGCGACGGCGGAAAGTGAGGAAGCTGAGTCTGGCCGGCTCGACAACCTCAATTCAGCAGCGAGGAACACCTTCATGAATCCAGGTGCTACCCAACAAAGTTAATTTTGATTGTCGCTGTCAGAACTTCTGTCCGATTTTTTGACGGACGGGTACTATTCTGTGAATGAACACGAAGACGGACCAGGAGCTTTTGCGGGAATACGCTCGTAGCCGGTCAGAGACCGCGTTTGGGGAATTGGCGCGTCGTCACGTGGATTTCGTTTATTCGGCCGCCCTGCGGATGGTTCGGGATGCGCATTTGGCGCAGGATGTGTCACAGAATGTGTTCGTGGCCTTGGCCCAAAACGCAGGGAAACTGATGGATCGACCGGTGCTGGCCGGGTGGTTGCATCGAACGGCACAAAACCAGGCGGTAAAAACGATTCGCTCGGAGGTGCGCCGTCGCACCCGTGAACAGGAGGCAATGGCCATGAAAGAACTACTGTCCGCTGAAACGGAGGCTCCCTGGGAATCGATTGAGCCGTATTTGGATGCGGCTCTTGGCGAGTTGAGCGAGGCGGAACGTGACGCTGTGTTCCTGCGCTATTTCCAGCAGAAATCTGCTCACGAAATGGCTGGCATTCTTGGCCTAAGCGACGCGGCAGCGCAGAAGCGGGTCAGTCGGGCGGTCGAGAAGCTAAGGGAGTGCTTCAGCAAACGCGGCATCAAAGTCGGCGTGGCCGGTCTTGTCAGTCTTATTTCCGCCAACGCGGTTCAGACAGCGCCGGTCGCGGTCGTCGGCGCTATCACCGCCGCTGTATCTGGAGCATCCTTGTTTTTCCCTGGCTTATCCGTGACGACAGCGAAGCTTGGCTTTTCCACGCTCCATAAGGCGGTGATGTTGGCGGCTGCTTTATCAATCACTTGTCTCATCCTTTATAAGGTTTCTCGTGCTTCTCATCGCTCAACGGCGAACATTCAGAATATTTCTGACACTGTTGTGGATGGAACCGCCTCCGTTCCGGACAAAACGAATGGTGTCAGCCCAGAGGGTAATCCAACTCGAGCAAACGATCTGCGAAGGACCAAAAACCTTGCTCGATTGGCTGACGAGTTGCGGAAAGCGCTCTATAAACCATGGCCTTCCAAGTACGGGACACGCAGCTATCCGACGGAAGAGATGGTTCAAGCGCTGGTCGCGTTTGGTGAAGATCGCAAGGAGGCCTTTGGCACATTATTTGAGGCTGCAAATGATTCTGACACCGAGGTTCGCAAAAAGGCCATCTCCGCGATGGGATGGGTTGGCAGAGCCCCAACACCTCGGCTTGGGAACTTTGCGGTGCTTGGAGAGCCGTCGCCAGACGTGAAGCCGTTTCTCTGGAAAGTCTTGCAAGCGAACGATAAGGACCTCTCTCATTTTGCTTTGTCCTCTTTGCGTAATACAGGGCTCGATCCTGGTGAAATACGGCCGCTTGCGGATCTGCTCTCTCGTACCGCAGACCCCCAACTCTTCCGCTACTTGCCGGAAGCGATCGCAGCCACAATTCAGAAAGACCCTATTGGCACAGCGCCTTATGTGCGGGATGTCGAAGGCCTGCTGAACGATGCGAACAGCGGGGTACAGTTCGCGGCGGCTTGCGCCCTTGCCAAAAGTCAAGCGGGCACGAACCCCAAGATTTTAGAGGCTCTGGTCACAGGGTTGAGAGAAAAAAACGGCCACCACGAGTTGATGGCGCTGGAGACTCTGCAAAGGCTCGGGTCAGCGGCTGAGCCAGTATTGCAATCAATTCTGAATTTTGCCGACACCACCCAGGATGATTTTATGAAGAAAATCGCATTCGGAGCCATCGGAAAGATCCGAGAAGATCTTCGAGCTGATTTCCCGGAAATAGAACAAGCACTTTCAGAAAAGGAACGGATCGCCAAATGGGACGAGAAGTTCACCTCCAAGAATCTTTCTTACGAGGAACTGCTTGGCGCTCTGAAGGAGCCAATGTTCGCAGCCAGGGCGGCCAAGCACCTTGGAGAAATGGGGGCCGATGCGTCCGCTGCCATTCCTAATCTCATCTCCTCCTTATCCGGACTGGACCAAATACAGCGGGAACAGATTGTGACCGCCATTCACCAAATTAATCCAGAGCTGGTGATCCGAAAGGTAAGTAGCGAGATCGTCGCTCGCGCAGCGACTCATGCCTACATGGAGGCCATGGACAAATTGGCCGGTCAACAGCGAAAGAATGCGACGGAACTTCTCGAGCGCCTTCGGGAAGTCAACTCGGAGTGGTACGCACAGGAGGAAATGGTCGATGCTGCGGAACGGTTGGAGCAGTGCGATCTTAGAGT
>JAQGOV010000646.1 GCA_028293425.1 Verrucomicrobiales bacterium | reverse complement strand
AACGATAATTCCGGCGGGCTCTTGCTGGCCGACGGACTCCCGTTCGATGGCCTCGTGATTGCGCCGGGTGAATCCATCCTTTTCGTGGAAAGCACCAGTCCCGCCTCGACCAATGCCGACCAATTTCGCGCATGGTGGGGGGCCAATCTCCCGCCCGGCCAGCAAATCGTCTTTTATGTTGGCAATGGATTGGGCTCCGGCGGGGATGGCATCCGCCTTTATGCCCCCGATGCAGCGAACGATTTCGACCTGGTGGACTCCGTCGACTTCGGCACCGCGGTCCGCGGGCTCAGCTTCACTTACAATACCAACACGGGCGCTCTGGCGTGGTTGAGCACGAATGGCGTGCGCGGGGCGTTTAAGGCCGATCAAGCCGACGATATCGGTTCTCCAGGCTTTCATCAGGGTCCCGTGCCGCTGGCTATTACAAGGAATCCCACCAACCTCTCTGTAAACGCAGGCGATAACGCCACGTTCACTGTGGCTTATCAGGGCCTTCCACGGCCAAGGTTTCAATGGTACTACAAAGGCGACCCGATTCCGGGGGCACGTTTCAGCAGTTTCACGGTGACAAACGCCCAGGCCGATAAACTGGGCGCTTACAGTGTCGTTCTAAATAACGGGCTGCAGGAACTCGTTAGTTCCAATGGCGTCCTTGCCCTCAACGCCGCGCCCGCTCCTCCCGTATTCCTGACCCTTGCCACCGATCAAAACGTGTTCATCGGGCAAAGGGCCACCTTCCGGGTCGAGGTCAGTGGAGTCCCCCAACCTACCCTCCAATGGCGATTCAATGGAACGAACATCCCTGGCGCAACTGCGGCCACACTCGTCATCAACAATGCTCAGACGTCCGACTCGGGCGTTTACTCGGTCCTTGCCACCAATTCGCAAGGGATCGCCACCAATCAAGCGACTCTTTCCGTCACGACTCGTCCGAATCTGCTCATCACGGAGATCATGCCGGCTCAATCCACCAATGGCGGCTTCGGCGGACATAACGATTGGTGGGAGCTCACCAGCTTCGACGACCATCCCGTCGATCTAATTGGTTACCGCTTCGACGACTCCTCCGCCCTGCTGGCCACCTCGTGGACCAACACCAACCATGTTGTCATTGCTCCGGGCGAATCAATTGTTTTCGTCGAGGATATGACTGCCGATGCCTTCCAGAAATGGTGGGGGCCCGGCCGGCTGCCCGCCAATCTCCAAATCATCACCTACTCCGGTCCAGCCTTGAGTCTCAGTTCCCTGGGCGACGGTGTTGTCCTTTGGAACAGCGGGGCTACCGAGGATTTCGATCCTTTGACGGCGGAGGTCTTCTCGACGGCAACTTTGGGTGTGAGTTTCGGATATAATCCGGATTCTCATACGTTCGGAGATTTGAGCCAGCTCGGCGTCTTTGGGGCTTTCCCGGCCCAGCGTGGCGGGGACATTGGCTCCCCGGGGACGATCCGAAACAGGCCCGAGCCGATCCTCCTGGAAAGTGCGAAGGGAGCAGATGGCTTCGTGGTCACCTTTCTTTCCCAAGCCGGACGTACCTACACCCTGCAATCATCCACCAGCTTGACGGCGCCGGTTTGGACGGACCTGAACTCGGTGACGGCCGCTTCCGTGACCACTTCGATTACCAACGCGGCTGTCAATTCCGCTCCGCAGGTGTTCTACCGCGTCGGCTTGCAACCTTAAACCATGAATGCTTCCCCCAAACTCGTTCGGCGGGCGTTCACTCTCATTGAATTGCTCGTGGTGATCGCCATCATTGCCATCCTTGCGGCGCTCCTCCTGCCCGCCTTGAGCAAAGCCAAGGGCTTGGCCAAGCGCACCGCCTGCATGAATAACTTCAAGCAATGGGGCCTCGCTTTGACCATGTACTGTCAGGATAATGAGGATTACCTCCCGCGGGAAAGTTTTGGCACGGGCACCACTTTGAACAATTGGGCTCAGGTGAAGGACCCCAACAATTTTGATGTTTGGTACAACGCCATCCCCCCTGCCCTGAGCATGCGGCGGGCTGCCGATTATTTTTCCGATCGCGCCGGGTTTTACGACTCCACCAGTTTCTTCCATTGCCCCGGGACCAAGTTCCCTCCCGGCTATGCCACGGGTTTGAATCCCCTGTTCTCCATGTCCATGAATTCGAAGCTGATCGATGCCCCGGCCGTCACCATCCGCGTGGCGGCCATCCTGCAACCCTCTTCCACGGTTATGTTTCTGGAAAATCGGCTAAATGGCGAAGCCCCGGTGGACATCGCCCAGTCCACAACCGATCTCGGGCAGCCCAGCAGTTATGCCAGCCGCTTTGTGGCTCGGCACGATAAACGAGGCAACTTGGTCTTTGTCGATGGCCATGCTGAGCACCTGGCCGGAAAAGATGTCGTGGAAACAAAAGCAGGCCCGAACCGCGGCTCAGCCATCGTTCCGCAGACCCAAGTTGTTTGGACTCCAAACCCGGACGCTAATCCAAATTTTTAACCGGTACTTGCGCGCTGCCCAGCTTCCTCCGGGCCTTGACCGCCGCCTGGCGCCACGCCAGCGGGTATCGACTCCCCTGAATGACGGCCAATATTGTGCAGGAGCCCCGGCTTAGGCAAGGAGCGCTGCGTTACGTTTTTGCAACGGGCCAGAATCGCATCGCAAATTCCCGCGGCTTGTATTTCATTTGTGCATTGCGGGAACGACAACCCTGGACATCTCATGAGCAAGAAAAAGCTAATTGGAATTTTGACGGCTGGCGGCGATTCGCCCGGGCTAAACGCCGCCATTCGCGGGGTTGGAAAGGCCGCGATCACCTTCCATGGGATGGACATCATCGGCTTTAAGGATGGCTTTCGCGGAATCGTCGAGAACCGCCAAATGCGCCTCGATAAGAAAACGCTCGCCAACATCCTCACGGTCGGCGGCACCATCCTCGGCACAAGCCGCGACAAGCTGCATCGCATGGAGGTGGACGGCGAGACTCGCGATGTCACCGACATCATTGCGCGCAATTACGAAAAGCTCGGGTTGGAATGCCTCGTTTGTCTCGGCGGAGGCGGCACGCAGAAGAATGCGCTCCGGCTCGTCAAAAAGGGCCTGAACATTATCACCCTTCCAAAAACCATCGATAACGATGTCGCTTTCACGGACGCCACCTTTGGCTTTGCCACCGCCCTGGACATCGCGACGGAAGCGATCGATCGGCTGCACAGCACGGCTCACAGCCACCATCGTATCATCGTGGCCGAAATCATGGGCCATCGGGCGGGCTGGCTCACCCTGGGGGCCGGTCTCGCCGGAGGCGCTGACGTCATTCTCATTCCCGAAATCCCTTACGACATCAAAAAAATCGCCGCCGCCATTCGACGCCGCAGCCACCACCGCACCAATTTCAGCATCGTGGCTGTCGCCGAGGGCGCCATGAGCCAGCAGGACGCCCCTGCCTTCCGCGCCGCCGAGGAGCTCAAATCGAAAGCCCGCACGGAAAAGGAGCAGCTCGCCGCTCGCCAGCATTCCGCCGCCCTGGACGAAAAGCATGCCGGGAACACCATGCGCCTGGCAAGAGATTTGGAAGAACTCACCGGCCTGGAATCGAGGGTTACCATACTCGGGTATGTCCAACGCGGCGGCACCCCTTCGGCGGCCGATCGGCTCCTGGCGACCAGGCTTGGCACCGCCTGCGCCGACTTGATTCAGCAGAAGAAATTCGGCGTGATGGTAGCCTCCAAAGGGGATGGCGTCGAACCCGTGGAAATTGCGAAAGTGGCAGGCAAGCGCAAACCCGTTCCCCTCGACCATCCATGGGTCCAAAGCGCCCGCCGGATTGGCACCTGCCTGGGCGATTAGCCTGTCCGTTTAAATCCATTGCAGACTTCCTGGAAACCATTGTCCTCAAAAAAAAGAGGCGTCGGCTTGCGCCGGCGCCTTGATCCCAATCGGTTCAGTGTTAAAAATTCTTGGACGTGATAAGCCCGCCATCCGCTCCGCGTTCCACCTGCATATCCGAAAGCGGCACAAAGTTCGGTGCATAAAGCACGTTGGTCCGTTGGTAGTTCGGATTGGTGATGGCTGCGACGAAGGCGTTCTTCACCAAAGTCTGGTTGGCGCTCAAGCCGCCTGCCCGGTTCACCATGTGCTCGTAACCCCAAATCGCGTAGCTGCCTGTCGCCACGTTTGTATGGCTGTAAGGCACGCCATTGTAGGCCAGGATTTTTGATGTGGCCGCGATCGTGGCAGCATCACCCAGGCCCAGATATCCGATAGCCTCGGGCTTGGCGCTAATCACTTGCCGCTCGCTCGCGCCAGAGGAATAACCATTGGTCAGGACATAGTTTCCCGCGCCGTTGGTGGCCCAGAGAATCGGGTTGCCGATGAAGCCGATGACCTTCTCGGTCGTGATGCGGGTGCCAGAGCCGGAATCGCGCCCAGTCAGGTAAACGGGGCTGTTATACAAGGGGCTCGCCGGGTTTGCTCCCAGGAAACTCGCAGGCATCCCGTCGATTCCGTTCACACTCCCCGAGGAGGTCATGAGCAAAACAGCCTGGTCGCGGGTCAGATTGGTGACGCCGCCATTCACCAGGGCATTGTTCGCCACGAACGCGAACGGCACCACGCCTACCACCGTTCGATTGAACGAACTCTCCGCAATCGCCGGGGTTGCTGAGCCTGGGAAAACGTCGGAAAGCGCGAGGTCGGGCACTTTGTTTACGGTCACGCCACCAGCCGCTTCGGCTGTATTCACCGGCGTGCTGTTCTTCACCGCGATCATTCCAGAGGCTGAACCCGAGAAGCTGAGCCGCACCTTCACCGGCGTGCTGCCCAGCGAAGGAACGGCATTCGAGACCGTCCCGCTGAAGGTCAATTTGCCTGCCGCCGCGTCGTTGGTGATCGTCACCGCCGAGCCGCCATCGAAGAGTGAGCCAGCTCGATCCAGTGCGATGCTGCGAAACGCCGTGCTCCCCGTGATGGTTAATTCCACCTGCGCTTGCGCCGCCATCGTCAGCAGCGTTCCAGCCAGGAGGGTCACAATTACTTTAGTGGTTTTCATATCCGATTTCTGTTTCTCTTTTATTGTTGTCTAAATTGTTTGTTCTTTAATTCCGCACTTCATCTCACCGGAACGCCTCCACTTGGTAAAAGCGAACCTGATCCGCGGCCGTATCCGTCAGCACCTTGCTTCCTCCATCCCCGCCAATCACCGTGGAAAGCGGCGCCATGGGGCTCGCCACGTCCGTGCTGTAGCGCAAGCGGTAATTCACGCAATCTTGCGTCGAGAACGAGATGGAACTGGTTCCGCCGCTTCTTCCCAGGCTCACAATGTTCGGCTGCTGCAGCTCGGCCAGCGGGCCCGCTGTGAATGTCAGATCTCCGTTCGGGTTCAGGCAAAAGGAACCGACCAGGGTCGCCGCCGGTTTGGGATTCAGATTGCTGATTTTCACTTCGTATAAAACCAGCGTCGTTGGATTCACATTCTCCACTTGGAACGGTGCCAGGCCTCCAACGGTTGTGGGGTCCACGGCTCCACCTCCGGAAACGATGTAGGTGTAGGAGGTCGCGTCACTTTGCGAAATGGCATAGTTCTGCGTGGCGTTCGTGGCCGTGCCGGCGCTGGCATAATTTCCCACCAGGCTCACTTTGGATGCGAGGGCTCCGAATCGGCTTCCAGCCATGTCGGTGACCGCGGTCGCTGGCGCCAGATCGGCCGATGTCACCCACAACTTCCGGGGCGAATCCGTGACTGCCGAAGCAGAAGCCAGCAGGAATTTCACATTCCCAAGGCTGTTGTTGTAATTGGCTTTGACTACGTTTACATCCCAGTTCGACACCGGCACCTTGGTTCCCGCGGGTTTGTTCAGGTAATTGGTCACCGAACCGAGGTTGAACTCGACGTCGTTGAAATTCCCATCTTTGCGGAAAACCAGGAGCAGGTCCGAATCAGAATAGGTGAACGCGCCAGCTTGCTGCGCGACCCCGGCCGCCAGCACTGCCAGGGAAGATCGATAGAGTTTTGTTATTAATCCTGATTTGTTCATGGCGGACAGGCTACCGGGTTTTACTCCAGTTCACCTCCAGCTACCCGCCATCATGCGCCACTTTCGTGACATCCCGAAAACCCTTGTCCCTATTGGCTTTTTATGCTGCTGCCTCCGGAACGTAACATGCCCGCGGGCCCTGACGCGCATTTGTAACTCTGTCCTAAACTGATTTCAGGGCCATACAGAGATGCTAACAGCTGGTTTTAAAAATAGACGATTCCTGCGCAAACGAACCTTATTTTCAGGCTCTGCATGTGATGCAGATCTTTTTTTGCCACCGGCTCTAAATCTGCGGAGCGGGTTTTTGGGTGATCCTCTCGGCAGCTAATTTAGATATTACTGTAAGGCAATAAATGTGTGGATTTTTTGGAGGAGAGTAACACCGTGAGACAGAGGCCCCGTGAACTGTCACAGAATTGTCACAAACCTGACTTTTTTCTGTAACACACGGCAGATAGGTTTTAGCCCGTCAACAAACATATATGCACAATATGAATTACAAAACTCGAACGCTGGCTTCGATCGCTGTCGGGATTTTCGTCACTGGACTGGCGAACTCGATTGGTCACGCGCAATCCTCGGATGCGCTGCTTAATAAACTGGTCGAGAAAGGCGTCCTGAACAAACAGGAAGCTGACCAACTCAAGAAAGAGACAGCCCAGGAGTCCCAAAAGGATTTCTCGAAAGCGTTCCAGGCTAAAACCGGCATGCCTGAGTGGGTGACCAGCCTGAAATTTGGCGGTGATTTCCGCGGACGTTTTGAAGGCTTTTATAATGACGACCGCACCATTACGGATCGCAACCGCTTCCGCTACCGTCTGCGGTTCGGAACTGTCGCCACCCTTAAGGATGACTTCGAAGTCGGCTTGCGGCTCAGTTCCAGCGACCCCGCCCGAGGTGGCGCTGGCCAAGCGGGCGATCCGGTTTCCGGCAACACAACGCTAACCGATAACGGCTCCAAGAAGGGCATTTATGTCGACCTGGCGTACGCCAAATGGACCGGCATTAAGTTCGATAACTTCTCCGGCTCGCTGACGATTGGAAAAATGGAGGACCCCTTCGTTTACTCCAGCATGCTTTTCGATCACGACTATACCCCGGAGGGTATTGCAGGGCAGCTCAACTACAAAATTGGGGATCATCACGCACTCAAACTCGTTGGCGCTGGTTTTTCTGTTCTGGAAATAGGTGGCTCCAGTTATGACTCGGTAGTGGTCGGCTCCCAATTGCGCTTGGATTCCGCGTGGACCCCAAGAATTTTCTCTTCGGCTGGCGTGGGTATCATCACTCTCCTCAATGAGAACAAGCTGCTGAACTCTTCCATCCCGAACCAGAATGCCGG
>JAQGOV010000645.1 GCA_028293425.1 Verrucomicrobiales bacterium | reverse complement strand
AGTTCGCTCGAGAGCAACACAGAGCGAGTTCATGCGTCGCAACAGGATCGCCGCCGTTGAATTCTTAACCTCGTGGACCAAAACCAGTCCGCTGCTTGCATCAGGACCAGTGAGAATAGCGTCGAATGAGAATTCGACATCGTAGATGTGAATGGGCACAGGCGCGTGTCGAAAGCCGCCCTTGGTCTCGAGATGTGCGATAATTTCAGTGACGTTCATTAAATTGCTGCAAGTGATAATGCGCTGTGAAGCTCCCTCAACAGTTCATCAATTGTTTGCGTCTCCTCGACTAGCTGCCGCAACCACAATTCGTGGAGTTGATTGCTTGTTCTTCGTGTTCCCAATTGCATTTGCGGGGAGGCCGTTCGCTTTTTGGTGCGTGGGCGTTCCTCCGGGTAAATAACGATAAAACCTTTTGGAGCTAACAAATCAACGCAGCCCGATTGTTCCAATTTCACCAAAGCATTGTCCCGTTGAATTAGAAAGACGTTTGTGCTTCCAGCCGGAACCTTCACGGAAACCTGGCCATACTTTCCTTCAGCGCCACCAGGCAAAAGAAGGGTCCAAAAGCTTTGTTTTTTTCCTTCCAAAAGCATAGCTAGGGCAACCAACAACCAAAATGAGCTCGGGTCTGAGCTAAAACCTGTCTTCATCTGATGCAGGTTCAGTGTGGTAATGGGTTCATATGCCTCCACCGAGCCAGGTGCCTTTTGGTGTCGGAATACTAAGAGTAATCTTCCAATAAAAGAAGGAACTTCACGAGCAAAGGCTCGCCAACGAGTTTCGGAATCAGCAAAAGCGTCGTATTTAGAAACGAGAAGAGTTTCTAATTCTTGCAACGCCAGTTTGACTACCGATGCTTGCCCCGGGCTTAACTCGCTTTGACGGCTTTCAAAAATAGCCTCCAACTTTGCAAATAAGACGAGGATGAAGACGCCGCCTAAGAGAGCCTTCGCATAGAGTGGCACGGTTGCCTGGGCGTCAATTGTCTCCGCTCCTGCTTCATAGGCATCAGGTCCGTAGATTGCGCGTAGGACAGTCTGTTGGGAGGGCTGAATTGTGGGCTCGGCAAAAAACACTTTAGGAGAGGAAGGCGAGAATCGCTGTGTTCCAGAGGCAGAAAAACATTCGGCTTGCAAATTCCAATCTTGAACCGATAGTCCGATGAAAAAGGCGGCTCTCTGACGCATTATGGCCTTAAATTCCGTGCGGAAAGGCTCGAAGGACGGATCGTTTTTCCATTGCAGAATGTGAGAATGCGTTGCCACCAAGAAACTCCTGTAAGCGGCTGGATCGGAAAGCGCTTTTTGCGCACAGCCGTGCATTTTGATTAGCCGACTACTGCCCGCCTGCCTTTGCCATTCATCATTGCGCGCTATAACTTGGAGCTGGACGCCACCAGCTCCTTTGGACTGTTGATAGGCAGCTTCAATAAGGGCGTCCCAATTCGTGGTTACCAACTCCGTAACGATTCCCTCGTGGATCAGCAAAGCTAAAAATACATGTTCGGCGTCCGGTGTTACAGTGGGATCTCCATAGAGCTTGTCCAACTCGAGAATGTCCCAGCACAAATTTCCACTTACTATTCGAACGTGTTGTTCCAAGACATCCGCATATGAAGGGACGAGCTGCTTCAATACTCCTTTGAGATCGTCCGTTGCCCACAGACTTGGATGGACGGCGTGGGAAGCACCCTTTATTTCCAGGGCTGTGAACTTGAAGATTCTATCCCACGCGCTTTTGTAGGGACAGCCGCTGTTGGTCTGATCGATTTTCTCCTGAATTTTAACAAGGAGTTTGAAAAGTAGAGCGTTAAGGTCAGGAAACTTTTTGCGCGAAATGCCAGACCCAAGCCAAAGCGTAACGCTATCGCACAGCATCCCTGACAACACTTTCGAACCAGACGATCGAAGCAGTGTTAAAGACTCGCGGAGGTTGGCGTCAGCAGGCATATGTCTTTGTTTGCCGGGGCTCCCCGATTTTTCTGCGGCATTGCCGTGCACTCATGCTTAAGGCTTATCGCTACTGGTGGCGGGCCAGCCTTTTCAGAATTTGGTCCTTCGACTTCATTTGACGTGGGATCCAGTGCGTCATCAGTAATTTTCTGCAAGTCCCGCTAATGCTCTTCGGCATACTGTCGATTTTGAGGTGCTGTGTCGAACCTTTTTACGCTCGCCCTTGCTTCAGCCATCCGGAATCAAAAAGCTTAGTTTACTAGTTTTGCCCGATGCCGCTGCAAACCTCCTCCAGGAACCATAAATTCATTGCCTACGCTGTGGAGCATAACAGGCTTTTTGTATCCACGAACGCACTACAATGGTATTCGGGAAGGACAGTGTGCTCCTTCGGACGCCGTTGCTCGACTTTTGATGCCCCACTTGTAAAGGTCGGGATTCTTGTTGTTGTTCCTCGACCTTTCGGATTTCGGGGGACTCAATTTCCCTCGCGACCTTCAACTGCTCCTGGTTCCTCGGAGAGAGCCGGGCACTCGACAACCCGGCGCGCGGGACGCAATTATTGCAACCACGACGCTCCGGCTGGGTTCGCTGCAGCGCGTTTAAGCATTTCCCACTCTCGTATTCGCACGCTTCTGCATATGCTGGGCAAGCACCCAACCGGACATACCGCAAGACGACGAAAGTTCGAAGCCTCGAATCTTGTGCTGCTGAAAATGCGCTGCTGCGGACTCGGCAGACAGCGCCCACTCGCCGGGCCAATCTCCGGGCCGCAACTCGTCAGCTTCCTTTATTGGCGTGGGCATACGTGAGGATGCCTAACTAGAATTCGACTGAACCCAGTTCAGCCCACACCGGCTGATTTGCAGCCTATTTGTTTTCACTAAAGCCCCAACCATAATCCTGCGAAACTCCCCTTGTCAAAGGCATACCCAAGTTGCGCACAGGATCAATGCCGGGTGACTCATGACTCCGGGTTCAGGCTGCCATCTGATACAGGGCTAGGTGTGCCTCGTATTTGGCCATGGCTTCTCGGATGGAATTAAAGGGCTGAGGCTACATCCTCGGGGGTTAACTCACGGCCAATTGAGAAGCACATCTTAGTTGAGCTTTTTGGAAACCCTTCCCCAGAGATGTTTGAAGAGGAACGCTCCTACTAAAGAGTCTCCTGCAATAATCGGGCGGCATATTGCTTCGAGCTCTGAAATCACCTGTTCCACCCGGACCGCGATCGGATCCGCCTCGCCGTCTCCGGCCCAAAAAATTCGCTCCTGCTCGTGCATTCCGACGAGATGTTCCTTAAACTCCGGCTCTGCCTTTTGACACCGCCCTGTCGTTGCCAGTAATGTGCAAGCTGGTTAGAAGCTCGGAGCACGTCATTTACGATCATGCGTAGATCAATGAAGGGGTCTTTGTCTTGCCCGAAGCGGGCCAAGAACCTGTAGCGGAGTGCATGGAGCCTATCTGATTGGAAATGACGTGATATCCGGAGGCATACAACGCATCGAGTGCCGCCGGGGCTCGGTTGTCATCACTCATCATCGCTTTGAATCCGGCGATATCAGTAAAGGCGACAAAGGTGCTACCATGAAAATCCGATATTGGCATAAAGTGAGGCTTACCGCTTAACGTAAAACGTTCAGCTATGCCCCGCCGGGAGACGCAACCAGGTGTTGGAACTCAAAGGCGCTCTTGCGTTGGCTACGGCTCTCAACTAATAGAGTTCTTGATGGCCTCCGACGCGATGCTGACGCCAACCTTAGTAGCAACGTCGAAAGCCCATTTGCCTGCACTCTTCAAGTGTCGCATCACACTACTTGCGTCACCCTTTTGTGCGGCTGCCTCGGCGGCCGCAATCTCTCCGATTGCGATGTCTTGCGCTGGGTCCGTTGCTTTCTGCCGCATCTCGCGCCTCAAAGCGGCCAACTCGACAGCGAGTGAACGCATATCAAGATGTCCCAGCTGCTGGGCGCTGACTTGGTGAAAACTCATGTCGTGAGCGTGTGCCTGTGGCCCCATCGCTCCGGCCTGACCGGCCGAATACGTGTCTCCCATAATTACTCTTTCGATAAAAAACTGCTGCACCTTTTGTCTCTCCCCCTCGGCGAGAAAGAGCTCCAAGTCCGCGTCCACGTTCCCGCATCGGTAACCCTCGTTCGGCTTAGGGTCGGCGTAGTTGGCCGCTGAAAAACCCTGATGATCCACCACGAAGTCGCACACAAGCTCAAAATCGAAGCGCTCGAGCCTTGAGGTGCACTCCAAATAAACGACGTAACGTTGTCGATCGTCGTCGCGAGTGACCCAACGTAGATACTCACGAGTGGGGTTCTGAGGGTCACGAATCGTTAGCTGATTAATAATGGCGTGCTGAGGAAATGAAAGCGCATAATAGGACAGGAAGTTGGCCCCTGTTGGGATGCCGCTCCAAGCCAACTCAACGTGAAAGCTGCGGCCATCTGAACGAAAATTCCTGAGTCCCAATTTGCGAGCACGACATTTGGCGAAACCGGCTGCAAACCTCTGCTCATCGGACTCGTCGAGGAAATGGAACGGGCCTAGCCTACTGTCCCGATACTCGTCTGCGAATGCCACGACAATATTTCCGTCGTGCGACGACGGCTGCATCAAGAACGACCGAAGAGTTCCGTCGGCCTCCAGTTGTTCTACAATGAGCGCTTTGGACATCATAAGCTGCCGTGCGTCGTGCGAATGCCCAGCATAAATTTATGCCGAGCCGGGACGCAATCTAGCACGGAGCGGTTCTCGGAAGAAAGGAAAATTGCGTGAAGGCATTTGGCTGGTCGAAGGCCTCATTTCCAGCACCCCCTTGGATGTGGTGAAAGGGGCCGTTACTTTTTAGGAAATATCAACGTTCCGATGCCCCCCCGGCTGCGGAGGTGCTCCAAAAGCTGAATGGCTAGGCAAGATATGCGATTGCGACCGGACAGGGCCGTAGTGACGCCTCGTGGGCTTGCTCACTCACGAAACGTTGCAGTGCGCGTTAAGCTTCCCTGATGACTTCATTTGCCGCCTTATCCTGTCGCATGCCCTTGAAAGTGGGATGCCGCAAGTGGGCACCATCTGTCCACTCCGTGAACCCAACCTGGCAGACCAATTCTGGTTTAAGCCAGGCGAAGGTTCTCATCTTGGCTGCAGTCAGGCCCTGTCCCCACCGGCCAGCAGTTCGCTCTGGTAGGTTTTTGGCGTAAGGGCTGGAAATTCTGGTAGAGAGACCCGAGCAAGTTCCAGGTGAATCCGGTCCCGACCTTCCCCGCGAATCGAAGGTCTCCGTTTTGGTAGTAGCCGACCAGTAGCGCTCCAAAAGCCTGGCGAGTTCCTTCCGGGGGGGTGTAGCCACCAATGACGAACTCCTGCTCCTGGAGATTCTTATATTTTATCCATGCCCCGCTTCGCTGTCCCACTTGATAAAGCGAACCTGCGCGTTTGTTGGACCGTGGCTACCTACCTGCCTTCCGCTAGGCAATCGTGCCCTATGGATTAGCCTCCGGGGTGGGGGTTGCTTCATAATTCCCCAGCACTTCCCCCAAAACCGCGGTATAGGTTAGTGTCCCCTGGGCAAGGTCTACATCTGGAAGGAAATCCTCATCCAAGGAGGCCAGGAGGCTGGGAACATCCTCCTGCTTCCAACCGCTCTCCTTGAGCAGAATAACGGTGCCGCTGACGGTTCCATTTGCCAGGTAGTGCAGATCCACTGCGGCCGCGTCACGACCATCCTGGACGCCAGGAATCGTTCGGAAGACTGCGTTCTTAATGTTCGTTTCCAGGTAATCATCGAGTCCTCCAGAATAAGACCGCCAGCGTGGATGCCATGCAAGCGAAAAGCACCACCAAACAGCCTCCTGATTTCCCGTGAGTCCGGTAACTCATGCCCGTTCCGGGAATCGAGAAGGTGCTGTAACGCTTACCGCCAGCCGAGATGCCGGTGCGAAATCCCCGCCCACCGACGGATTAACCAACACCTTTGCTGCTCACATTCACCCTGAAGGGGCCAAGGCCGATGGATTTACGATAGGAAAATCCCATAGATTGTTAGGTGGTGGCAGCCAGGCTCAGCCTCGGGCTGCCCGCTCCATGGGACGAACATTCTATCTCAGCAACCATGCTGGGCAGCACGACCTTTTCGCCCGATGTCATTTCCGTTGTAGGTTTTGGCACGGGGATTGGTGCGCGCTCGGATTCCTTTTACTTTCTCCACCAATCCTTGCAGGGAGATGGTCAAGTGGTCGTGCGATTGGATAAGTGGCTCGAACCGACTGCCGGAGCACTCGCTGGGGTGATGATGCGTGACGATCTCAGCGACTCCTCCAGGGACGTCTTCCTCGGATTAAGCCCGCAAGGAAGAGTTCTCTTCCAGCGTCGCAAAACACCAAATGCGAAAAGCTGGCAGTTAACGAACCCTGGAAGCATTCCCAAATGGCTCCACCTGGTTCGTCAGGGCGATACCATCAGCGGTTGGACTTCCCAAAACGGGGACACCTGGGCTTTTGTCTGGGCCGCGAGAGTGCACATCTCGGATACCATCATCGCAGGCTTGGCTGTAACCGCGGGCCAGGCCGACGCCGCGGCCGGCGTCCAATTTGACCACACACAGGTTGGTTCCCTGCCCTCCGGCTCCCTAGACATTGGCTTGGCTGGCTTGCCCCTTAGCCTCCGATTGGCCGGCATCACTCCTGGCGCTCACCTCATTCCGGACACCGGTGCGCAGCTTCTTGTCACCGGCAGCCCCGGAGCCCTGACCGCCCTTGAAGCCTCCAATGATTTGAAAACCTGGACCGAGTTGACCCGCTTCACCCTGAGTTCGATGCCGCAGGACTTCGAAGAAGACCTCCAGCCCCTCCGCTTCTACCGCGCCCGCCCCGTTTCGCCTTGAGTCACTAGCCGCGTGTGCGACCTTGTGGAAACGCTTGACCGGGGCAAGGCTACGAGGCGCTTGGATGTCAGTCAGTAGGCTCGCCCCGTGAGCTGAAAAAGGACACTACCTTTTGCCTCATCAAGTATAAGGCCATGCGGAAATCCGCTTGGCTGAGGTGAGGTTCAATCCCTTGGGCGGAGGTTCGCTCCTCCTTCGAAGTGTTTGTAACCAAGACCACAATTTACGGAGGGAATTCCCCTTCTTGGCGAAACTGATTGGTGGCGGGCTTGGGGAGCCACACCGGCTCCTCGCAAATCTTATGGCACTACAATGCTATTGTAGGCAGGTCGAGTTTTATCTCAGAGCACGTGGATATCGTCCAGTTCCGTCGCAAAACTGTTCTCGTGCTCAATGATAGTCACCTCGACTGTCAAGTCCGACAGTCCTTCCTCTTTGGTCCAAAGCGGCATCGCAATTGACCAACGCTTCGGCTGGGAACCTTGGATCTCAACAATGTTCATTCGTTGAAACCCTTCCGGAGGTGGAGACACCAATGTCCTCCCATAGTCATCGATGGCTTTTGCAATTTCGTTCGCTGTTAGCCGAATGCCATGCATCTGCCGAACCAAGTCGGCATACCTGCTTGCTACCAGCAGATTGATTATTTGGCTTACCGGTTCTTTCCGTTTCTCATTCATGTTCCATCACTCAAGTTAACCATGTTTTGGTGCTCACCATGTTCGTTAGGAATGGATAACTTGACCGATGGATCCTGGCTCAGTGTCCAGAGGAGATGATGCAGCGTTGTACCAACGATATGGGGGAGAATCTTCATAAGTGCCTCCATCTGTACCGAATCGAAGCTATCCAGTTGGTTCTGAACTCGCTCCGCTGTGCGGCCTCGCATCTCCCCTCCGAAAATCTTCTCCCAGTCGGTTATTGATTTGTCACGCACCTTCTTCATAAGGATGCCGCCGAATTTGTCCAATGCGTTACTCATGGTTTGGGACAGAAACGTCCAGTACCGATACTCTGAAAACACAACTCTCAAAGTCGGGTGGATTAGCGGCACCATGTCTGGCATGGTAAACCCGCACGTTCTTGCTCAATTGCTCAATCCAAAAACCTGCATTGCCTGTCCACTTT
>JAQGOV010000644.1 GCA_028293425.1 Verrucomicrobiales bacterium | reverse complement strand
ACTGGTGCTCGTTGAACCCTTTCGCCCGCGCAAGACCCCGGAATACGTAGCGCGGGCGATAGGCGCCACCTTACTCCCGCTGCCTGCGTCGGTGGGTGGGAACGAAAAAGTTAAAGACTACTTCAGTTTGTTTGACCACGATCTAAGCCAGATTGTTGCCGCATTGAAGAAAACGAAGTAACTGCTGATTCTGCAACTGGATTGCAAATTGAGTTGTTGAAGTGATCGCGGTCATCTGGTGGAGTGAGGATGTGTTTAGAGGCGAAACATTCAGGCGTGGCTCGATGAAGCTGCTGGCGTCGGCCCTGATGTTGATGCTTTACCTCTGGCTGCAAGCCCTGGCGGTCTCTTCGACGCTGCACCATGCGGTGCATCAGGATGCATCAGCCTCGAATCATCATTGTGTCGTCACACTGGTATCGCAGGGACAGGTTTGCCACTCCTGCCCTTTGGATTCAGTCCCGCTGCCTGCCGTTACCTTCCTTGAAGTTTCCTACTTCGAACTTTCGCCCGTAATCGCAGTCCGTTACATCCTTCTCCCCGGGCGAGCTCCGCCCATCCTTCTTACATAATTCGAGCCAGCCTCTTTTCAGGATCTCTCCATACCGGCTAATCGGGTCCGGAGACACTGATCAAGGAAGGATTTCCTCGGAGCGTAAGGCCTCATCCGGCCCCTTGCGAACTCCTGTCCATCGAACCTTGGAACAATCATGAAAAAAATCTTTCACCCGCAAGTGAAGCCCGCGTTCACGTTAATCGAATTGCTCGTTATCATCGCGATTATCGCTCTTTTGGCCTCGCTGCTCCTGCCCGCCCTGACCAACGCCAAGAGCAAAGCCAAACAGACCGCATGCCTCTCCAACCTGCGGCAAATTGGGATCGCGATGAGGATGTACGCCGACGATGACAGCGAAGGCTACCTGCCCGGCAATTCGCATACCACGTTGACCGGCTCGTGGATTTACAGTCTTTCAAACTATTTAGAGGGCGTGGACAGGATTCGGACTTGCGCCTCGGATCCCAAGGCGGAGGCAAGGCTGGCCGCACGCGGGACAAGTTATGTGATGAACGAGTACACCTCCACGCCCGCTCTCGATCCTTTCGGGAATCCGATTCCCGGGGAAAACGATTTTCGCAGACTGGACACGATTCCTAACCCCACGGACACAATTACCGTGTTCGAAACATCCGAGCAGCAGGGAGTCGGCACGGGGCAGGACCACACTCATTCCCGCAACTGGATCAATGGCTGGAACACGGTCCTGGTGGACATCCAACCGGATCGCCACCGGGCAGGAGGGCCGGGCGGAGACCATGGCTCGGGGCAGGCCAATTACCTTTTTGCCGACGCCCATTCAGAGGTATTACAAGCCGCGCCATTGAAAAAGAGAATCGATGCCGCGGACAACTTTGCCAAGCCGCCACCTTAATCAAATAACGGCACCAATTTCCTTACCAATCAGTAAGAGAAAAACAAACAACAACAAATAACAAACCAGTAGTATGAAAATTCAAATTCTTATCATGGCCGGCCTCGTCTGGACCGGGATTGCAACCGCCGGAGGGAAGGTCACGCTTACGACCGGGCACACGGACATGGGCGTGGTGTATGACAACGGAGAGTTCACGATGGACATCCACTATGACGTAACCGACACCGCGTATCCGGCCAAGCAGGTGATTCTTTTTGTCAGCAAGATTGCCATGACGACGGTACCGAGTGACCCGGTGTACAACTTCCTAGGGCCGGCGGGCGCCCCGGTTTGGATTCTGCCGCAAGTGCAAGATCCGACCCTGCTCTTCCTGGGCTTCGGCAGTGACGAGCTGCCAGCAGGCGTGTTCCAGAACGATACTGTCCGAATTCAGCTTAAGGACGTAAAGGGTCCGGGCGAGTTCGCAATGTTCGCAAGCGATCCGTTTGGGATCCCAATTCCGATTATGAACACACGGGACGGTATCAGCGCGGATGATGTGTATCCATTCGTGGCCGGGAGCGACGCGCACTTCAATTTTGCCTTTTCGAAACCTGGCAAATACCGCGTCACCCTGGAGACCACCGGCACGTTGCCTGATGGGACCGTGATCTCGACAGGTGACGTGACCTATACATTCCGTGTGGCCCGGGCTGGTTCACCGGAACTCTAGCCTCAATTTTGGCGACAGACCCTGACTCACGTCTGAAAAACCAATGCGTATAAAGCGGTGGCCGGATTCCCGTTCTTTCCGCCACCGCTTCAACTGAATTCCAAGGATTTTCCGAGCAGACGCTAAATTATGAAATCTCTCACTCTATTGATTGGGCTCATTTTGTGTGGACAGCTTGTGGCCGAAGCCCAAACAAGCCTGTCCTCGACGAACTTTCTCGCGCTCGACCATCAACACACGGATGGGTTATGCATTCTTTACAATCCCTCGAGCTCGAACTTGCTTTCCTTGATTGCCTGGCAGCGGGATGCGGGTCTCGACCTGCCGACTAACCAGGTCATATTTATCGGCAATACGCAGGCGATGCTAATCCTGCCGGCAGGCACACCGTTCGGGAATGCCGGACAGCCTTTTTGGATTCTTCCACAGACGCAAAACCCACTTCTGCTCTACCTGGGCGTGAATTCGGAACGGGTTCCCTCGGGAGTCTTCAACGGGCCGCTGACGATCCAGCTCAAGCAATTCACCGGGCCCGGCTATTTCATGGCATGGCAGGCAACGGGACCAGGGCAATACAATATTCGAATCAACACCCGAGACGGCATTGGCTCGACTGACAATTTCATGCCGCTGATTGGAAGCCATGAGCATTTTAATTGGGGGTTCTCGACCACGGGCGTGTACTGCGCCACGTTCCAGGTTTCCGGCCAGCGCATTGGGGAGGCGACGAATATTTCCAGCGCGGAGAGCACTTTCCTGTTCCAGATCCTGCCGCTGACTCCGCCCACCAATTATTCCTCATGGGCGAAAGGGTATTGGCCGCCGGGCTTCAACCCGCCAACGACGGCCAGCGGCGGCAATCCGGACGGTGACGACTTCAAGAATCTGCTCGAATACGCCTTTAACCTTTCGCCGACGAACGCAAGTCCGGCCACGAATGCACCGCTTTTTTCGTTTGTGGCCACGAACGGGCAAAAATATGGCGCTCTGACGTATAAACGCTATCAACACGCGCTGGATCTGAATTACTTTCCCGAGGTGTCCAGCTCTTTGCCGGGGACGTGGTCACCCTTGACGAATCCCGTCAGCACGATTTTGCACTCCAACGGGTTAACCGAAACCGTGACGGTGCGAGAGGGCCAAATCGCCACGACAAATCAACAGCGGTTTTTCCGGCTGCGGGTCGAGCTCAGATAAGCCGCTGTGGTGACGAGCATCTGCAACACTGATATTACCCTAATGCTCCGGCGCAAAACCGCCAAAAGTTAGAGTTTGCAAGCCAGTTGCAACTTTGGTTGTTGATCTATGTTCCAAGGCCTGATTTCCTTACGAAGAAGAGAAATGAGAAGAGCCAACAAATGGAGAAGGCAACCGGGTCTTGCGAAGGCTGTCGCCTCCCTGATGCTGGCGCTTTACCTTGGGCTTCAGATCCTTTGCTCCTCCGGCCAACTGCATCACTGGCTCCATCATGACGCCGGTGCGCCTGATCATCAATGCATGGTAAAGCTGCTCCAGAAGGGAGAGTTGCTTGAACCCTCTGCTCAAATATTGATACCTCTGACTGCGGCTGAATTTCCTTTCTGTCCGCTGAGCCATTATTCTCTTCCTCTGACCGAGCGTTGCGAACTTCCCCCGGGACGCGCCCCTCCAGTTTTCGTTGCCTGACCCAGCCGAAGCCATTTCCTGTTCTGGAAGCTTGAATCCCGGTTTTTCGACCCCCCCACCAAGGATCGAATCAGGAAGTCTTGGACTGGGTTTGCCATTACATTATCCCCAGTCAAATCGTGGGGATCTAAAATCCTCTACTTGACCGTGGAGGATCACCTAAAAATGAAAACTGAACATTACCCTTTCCCAAGCCATGAGTGTTTTGACCGTAACGACAGCAGAACGACTGCGTCTCGCAACGGAGGCCTGCGGCCAAATCCGCCTAACCCCGTGCCGTAAACGAATTCTCGAATACCTCGCTAGTCAAAGGCTGCCCATGACTATCGAAATGCTCCAGGGGAGCACCGCTTTGGGAGGGGCCTTCGATTCGACCACGATATACCGGACGTTGATGCTCTTTGTGGAAGCGGAGATCGTGCGACAGTTCCGACTGCGGCATAAGCTCAGCTTTTTCGCATTGAATACACCCGGGACACGATTTGAGTTTTTGATTTGTCGGCGCTGCGGGAAGATTCAGGAATTGCCAGATGTGCCTTCGATTTCAAATTACGAAGCATCGATATGCACTCAGACCGGCTACAGGATGCTATATCACGCGCTGGAGCTTTACGGTTTGTGCCCTCAGTGCCAGGCAGCCCTGGGCACCAGCCCGAAGGCAAATAAACTGCCGGTCTCACCAAGGTCCTGGAAACTTGAAGCTCGGCACAGATTGCCGGATTAAGGAATTGGGCGAAGGGCCGTGCAAGATCCGCCACCTCACAGCAGTCTTCAGAGCGAAAGCTCCGGAAGATGGCTGGTTGAGGTGCATCAGAAGAGCAGCCTCATGTGGGCGGCTCTTTTTTAACTCTGAACAGTGCTGATGCGGCCAATCTCCTGCAGATTTCAATATCGTTCAACTCGCCATAGTCACTGAAGGGTTGACTGGCAGTTATCTCGAAACCGTGTTTTCAGAGTCCTTTCTTCCGCCTTTGACGAAGAGACCGAGCCAGCAACCTGAGCATCGTACGAATGCTGACGGACTGCTTCAGGTTCATCAGAGGACTGGCCCTATTCGGGAAGCACTTTTTAGCTATCTAAAGAGAGGCAACTCTTTTCGACGTCAGAGGTGTGGATCACTTGCATGCGGCTTCTGGCTCTAATCAGTGAAATTGTTTGCTCTGTTGCCATTACATTTTCTACCGAGCGTGCGAAGCAGCTTCTTCGATCAGCACTGCAACCTCCTTCGGTCTGGAGACGTAGACCGAGTGGCTGGCGCCTGCGACTTCGACCTTGTGGCTGTTGGCTCGTGCGGCATACCACCGTTCGAGGTCGGGGTTGATGATTCTGTCCTTTGTCGGCACCAACATCCAGGTCGGTTTGCTTCTCCACGCAGCAGTGGTGATAACTGCTTTGAAATTGTCAGCTGCGTTGAGCACCTGCGATCGGGCCATGAAAGCGGCCTGCTCCGCTGGCAGGTCTGCTGCGAAGTACTCATGAAACTGCGCGGGGTCGAGGTAAGTGAAACCGTCAGCCGTCTTCTTTATCGCAGTAGACTTGCTGAGGTCACTGGGGAAACGTTTTCCGTCGTCAGCCTCATTCTCTCCCGCATCTGGCATGTGGGCCGCGATGTAGACTAAACCAACAACTGATGGATCTGTCCCCGCTTCGGTAATTACCGCGCCGCCATAGCTATGAGCGACAAGAATACACGGTCCATCTTGTTGAGCGATAACGCGCTTGGTTGCG
>JAQGOV010000642.1 GCA_028293425.1 Verrucomicrobiales bacterium | reverse complement strand
CCGCCATCGACCAGCCTGCCGATATCACCATCGATGAGGACAGCGGGTTGCGGGTGGTGAGCGTGACGGGTATCCATAGCGGAATAGCAAGCGGAAGCCAAACGATTGTCGTAAGCGCGGTCTCAAGCAACCCGGCTCTGATTCCGACCCCAACGATCCAGTATGTCAGTCCGAACGCTGGTGGCACCCTGCAGTTTTCTCCGGCGACAAATGCGAATGGCTCGGCAATCATCACCGTCACGGTTGATAACGGTGCGACATCCAATAACGTCGTTAGCCGAAGCTTCAATGTGATTGTAAACGCAGTCAATGATGCTCCGAAGCTGGATGTCATTTCGAACCTTACTCTGGTGGCCAACGCTGGCGCGCGGACAATTCCCCTTACAGGGATTGGGACTGGCGCTTCCAATGAGAGTCAGGTCCTCACGGTGACAGCAACCTCCGATAATCCGGGATTAATGCCTAATCCGACTGTAAACTACTCGAGCCCAAACCAAACCGGATCAATCGTTCTCCAACCTGCTTTAAACCAGAATGGGATTGCCACCATAACAGTTACTGTCAGGGATAATGGCGGGGTAGCGAATAGCGGAGTGGATTCCATCAGCCGCACATTTACAGTGAGGGTAGGGGACGATGGAATGCCGCGCCTGCGTATTGCGCAGGCGGGCAATGGGCTAGTGCTCGTGGCGTGGCCGACCAACGCAGTTGGATTAGTCTTGCAATCCCGCGACGGGCTTAATTCCAACGGATGGAGCGATGTCTCGACTCCGCGAGTGATCGTGGGAGCAGAGTTTATCGTTACAAATGCCGCCTCCGCAGGATCCCGCTTTTACCGGCTTGGGCCGCCTGGACTTGGCGCGCCGCAATTGCGGATCTTCGTTCCAAGCCCGGGCTTTATCACCGTTGCATGGTCCACTAATTATTTTGGATATGAGCTCCAATCGACTCCGAGCTTCTCGCCGGCAGTTTGGACCAACCAGGCCGGTACGATTTCCGTCGTGGGATCGGAGTTTCGGCTGACATTGCCCGCCACCGGAAATAAATATTTTAGGCTATCGAAAGGTGGCCCCATCGATGGCGGCACGCCGCAACTGCGGATTTTTGTATCAAGCCCAGGTTTTGTCACGGTTGCCTGGCAGACGAACTATTCTGGCTTTCAGTTGCAATCAACCCCGAGTTTCTCGCCAGCGTTTTGGTCGACGCAACCCGGCACGGTTACAATCGTGGGAACAGAGTATCGAGTCACACTGCCCGCCGCCGGAAATAAGTATTTTAGATTATCCAAGGGCGGCATCGCTACCAGCGACACTCCGCTGTTGAAGATATCATCCCAAGCACCAGGTTCCGTGATGCTTTCCTGGTCAACGGATCATGTCGGGTTCCAGTTGCAATCCACCGCTAGTTTGGTCGCCCCCAACTGGACGGACCAGTCAGAAGCCGTTTCCGTCAAGGGAAATGAGTTCTCGGTGACAATGTCTGCCACGGGAAATCGATTCTTCCGATTAATTAACAGCACTTCACTAGTGCCGGCACGCCCAAAATTGGGACAAACCTCCACAGCAAAGACCCTGCAACTCGCCTGGCCCTATGGTTCCAGCGATTCTACAACGGGACAAATACCGAGGAAGTTCTGACGTAACTGAAACAGAGAGGGAGTGATCTCGATCAGGTTGCGAAAACCTCAGGTGGACAGGCGCCAACGGAGCGGTTGCTGTTTACTTGATTCGTTCTACCTGAATCCTGCCAGGATCATTCACACCCAAATCGAGTAGAGCTGCGTTGGAATAAATTTCGAGGCAGTTGGTATTGGAAAGGTAAATGCCAGCGGCTTTCCGCTGGGCATCGAGTTCTTGCAGTGACAAGAAATCGAGCGCCACGGGATCCGTGCTGAGACGCAATTGGTTCAAGGCATTGGAATAATGAAGACGGCTTAACTCTTCCCCCTGATATTGGGAAACGAGGGCATCCACAATATTCAGGACGACTTTATCGCCGAGCGATGGGAGGGCGTAAATCTCGGGCACAGCTCTGGCCAGCCGTTCGGGGTCCATTTCAAAGCGAATGTGGTTATCCACGCTACCGATGACCAGGGAATACAGGTTGCCCGTTACCCCAGCCCGGTTGTGGTTGAGGAGGGGAGTGATCTGGATGATCTTGGTCAATTGCTTGGTTAACAGTTTGGAAACAAAAGATTTTTTTCCGACCCCCTCGCCGCTGCGGCCAAATTCAACATCGCCCCAAATGAGTTGCCCAAGAATCTGAAACTCATAAAAGGCTTTTTCATCATACCCTGCCTCTGCACTTCCTTGGACCCGAACACCATAGCGGGTGACGAAGGAGAAAAAGCCCGAGCGGCGCAGGTCGCTTTCGTGCTTGTCCCAAATCACGATATTTGAAGCAGGCAGTTTGGCTTGCAGGAGACCTTCCACCACGGCCTCCACAACCACCAGCCGCGTCCCGATTTTTGGTCCAGGACCTGCACATACCTTGATCCCCACGATATCCTGGGTGGAAACCAGCTTTTTCCAGGAATCCGCAATGGAAGTTGTCCCGGAAAAACGAGTAATGGCGGTGTTCATCATTGCCTTCACGGTTTCCTCCTTTGGCTCGTAAGCCTCAGTGGCTTCCGGGTTCTCTATGATTAAAACCCTGGCGTGTGCCTGTTGAGGTTCTGAAAGCAAGGGCGCTTTGGCAGGATTAGCCGCGCAAGTCCGGGAAGGAACCACAAGCGGCGTAATTGCGCAAAAAGGCAACAAACAAACCAATAAAATCCGAGCGTTTCTTGACACGTCAATGAGCCGATGGTACCAAAACAGCCGATGCTGGCCACCAAAAACGGATTCCTGAGCGCCCTGCGGCTTGTACCGCTCGCAGGATTGCTTTTGATTTGCGGCTGTACGCCTCCTGGCCCTCGCGCTTTGCTTAAAGGCGAGAAGCTGATCCAGGAAGAAAAATGGGAGGAGGCCATTTTAACTCTTCAAAAAGCCGCTCAACTCCTTCCAAACAATGCCCAGGCGTGGAATCACCTTGGCCTTGCCTATCACGGCAATCACCAGCCGGAGCTGGCTTTGAAATGCTATAAATCGGCCCTCTGGCTCGATCGAAACCTGGCTGCCGCGCGATATAATCTTGGCTGCCTTCTCCTCGAGCAAAACGACGTTCCTGGAGCCCTGGAACAATTGACGAGCTTCACGTTCCTGCAACCATCTTCCCCCGAGGGCTGGATAAAAATGGGAACAGCTCAAATGCGCAGCCGCAGGCCTGACCTTGCTGAAAAAAACTTCAAGACGGCCCTCGATTTACGTTCCAACGATCCCGAAGCTTTCAACAACCTGGGCTTAATTCACCTTCAACGGAAACGGACCCAGGAAGCCATGGCCTATTTTACATCGGCCTTGGTGCAGAATACCAATTATGGCCCGGCACTTCTGAACCTCGGAGTGCTAAGCCAGCAAAACCCGAGCACACGAGGTCAGGCCTTGCAGTATTATCGCAGGTATTTGGCGCTGCAGCCGAAGCCTCTGGATTGGGAAAAAGTTCAGGCAGTCAGCGCTCAATTGGATCTGGAGTTGAATCCTCCACCCTTGCAACTAAATCCCATTGCGCATGCCCCCGTTAAAACGAATGCGCCCCTCCCGGTTACCAATGCGCTGGCACAAGTGAAGGTCTCCCCAACCAAACCCCCGCCTGTTCAAACGGTGGTCACTCAAATCCAGATCGTCTCGATTACCCAGATGGTGCGCGCCGTCACCTCTGATCCTCCGAGGCTTGCACAGCATGTTTCTGCCCCAGCCGAACATCCAACTTTAATCACCAACAAGCCCGTGGCCGTTACCGAAAATCCGGTTACAAAACCGGCTCCCAAACCTTCAAATCTTGAAATCAGCCATGTTCAGGCAGATCTAGTGGTGAGGCCGCCGCCGGAATTGGCTTCGGTAACTCCGGCAGCCTTGAACCATCCTCGTAGGGCTGGCTTTGACGAGCAAAAAACCGTGCCTCCGGCTGACCAGACGCCCATCGTGGGTTCAAGCGCAACCACCGGGGGCAAAACGACCTTTCTGACAAAGCTCAATCCTTTCGGAGACAAGGCGAAGCCTGTCGGCGAGCCTGCCCCCGGTTCCAAGGAAAAAGTCACCAGCGTCGATTTATCGACTCATTCATTGCCTGCTACTCTCCCTGAACCTCTCCCCGTGGCCAGATACGCTTACATTTCTCCTGAGAAACCTGGCTCTGGCCTGCGTAAAGAGGCGGAGAAATTTTACATCGAAGGGGTGAAACTGCATAAGGCGGGGAGCTTGCGAGACGCGGTGGCTAATTACC
Source organism: Verrucomicrobiales bacterium (assembly GCA_028293425.1). Taxonomy (GTDB): domain Bacteria; phylum Verrucomicrobiota; class Verrucomicrobiia; order Limisphaerales; family JAQGOV01; genus JAQGOV01. The sequence continues at coordinate 3,244 of JAQGOV010000642.1, read as the reverse complement.
AGAAAGCGATTCAATGGGATCCATCGTACTTTGAAGCCTGCTATAATTTGGGATTGGCAGCGTACGAGCGCGGGCAAATGAAGCAATCGCTAGCCGCTTACGAATACGCTTTGGTTCTAAACCCGGATTCGGTGGATGCTCGTTACAACTTTGCGCTAGCCTTGAAACAAGCTGGCTATCCGCAGGATGCTGCGGAGGAACTTTTGAAAGTTGTCCGTCTGCGCCCCAATGAAGCACGAGGTCATTATTCGCTTGGTAATGTTTACGCCAATCAGTTGAAGCAAATGCCTGATGCGCGCGAGCATTACCAAAAGGCGTTGGAGCTCAATCCAAGCCATCCTCAAGCCTCCGAGATTCGCTTTTGGCTGGCGCACAATCTTCAATAGAAGTTCCCCGAGCAGCTTCTGAATCGTCCTTATGTCCTCCCAAGGCGGGGATGATCTCGTCCCTCTTCCGATCAACAATATCCGGGATCGGCATACAAATTGCATGTGGAAGCGCCAGAAAGGGCCGCCTTGCGAGTTTCCCGGCGTAGTTCCGGGTGCGTGCTGATGCAAGTGGCTGTCATATATGGATCTGGAACATTTAAAGTTTAATTGGGTGGATTTGGCAGTGGTGTCGTTGCTTTTGGTCGGATTGGCTCGTGGTCGAAAACGAGGCATGTCTGAGGAAATTTTGGACACTTTCAAATGGTTGCTGATTGTAGTGGCTGCCCGGTATGCATATCAGCCATTGGGTGCCATCCTTTCCCAATCCACCCTTTTTGGCGCGTTAACCTGCTATCTGGCGGTTTACATCTTTGTAGTGATCTTCTTCAAAATGTTCTTCTCCTTCCTAAAGAAACGGATGGGGGAAAAGCTCGTTGGGAGTGACCTGTTTGGGCGGGGGGAATATTACTTGGGCATGATGGCAGGCATGGTGCGTTACGGCTGCATCATCATTGTTGGATTCGCGCTCATCAACGCGCGTTATTACAGCCCCGACGAACTGCGGGCTAATGCAGCATACCAAGAAAGCAATTATGGTACGAGTGGCTTGTTTCCCGGTTTGAGCAGCCTCCAATCCGAGGTTTTTAAAGGGTCTTTTGTTGGCGGAGTGGCCCAGAGCTATCTTGCAGACTTCCTGATCAAACCCACCGCGCCTGAGGACAAGCCGCTCGGCACCCATAGCATCGTTCGCGCCCGGGAACGGGAAGTGAATGAAGTGCTTGAAAAGAGGTAGGTGATCCGGCCAGCATAGGAGCATGGCCGGTCTTATCTCGGACTCGACAAAGGAACAAATCAGAGCAGCCAGCGACATCGTTGATGTCATTGGCTCCTATCTTCCGCTGAAACGAGCGGGAGCGAATTTCGTTACACTTTGTCCCTTTCACAAGGAAAAAAGCCCGAGTTTCAACGTCAACCCACATCGTCAGATTTTTCGCTGCTTCGGGTGCCATAAAGGAGGAGACGTTTTCACGTTTGTTCAGGATTATGAGAACATTCCCTTCTTTGACGCATTGCGCCGACTCGCCGACAGGGCAAACATCCCGATTGAGTACGACAAAAACCCAGGCCAGCAGGAAATTAGGCATCTTAAGGAAAGCCTGCTCGAAATTCATGAGCAGGTCGCGCAGCGGTGGCAAATAGCCCTGACCAGCGACCCGGGCGGCCAAATTGCCCGAGATTACCTGACGAAGCGGGGGGTGAACGACGATGCCATCAAACTTTTTAGGATCGGTTATGCTCCGGAAGCATGGGATGACACTGTCAACTGGGGCAAATCAAAGGGTTATGACCCGGCTCTCCTGGAGCAGGCAGGATTAGTTTTGCGCAAAGAGGAAACAGGCCGATTCTACGACCGGTTTAGAGGCCGGCTTATGTTCCCAATCTGTGATGAGCAAGGCCGTGTGGTGGCCTTCAGCGGCCGGGTTCTGTCCGGGGACGAGAAAACGGCCAAATACGTCAACTCTCCTGAGACGCCGATCTTTACCAAAGGCAAAATCTTTTATGGGCTGGATAAATCCAAGCGAGCAATTTTGGATGCCGGCTCCGCGGTTATTTGCGAAGGGCAACTCGATTTAATTGCCTGTTACATGGCAGATGTCAAAAACATGGTGGCCCCGCAGGGCACCGCCTTCACCAGTGAGCATGCCAGGATACTGAAGCGTTATGTCAATGAAACGGTGCTTTGTTTTGATTCCGACAATGCCGGGCAGAACGCAGCCGTTCGGGTGCTGGACAGCCTGCTGGCTTATGGTCTAGCCGTCAAAGTGGCAGTGGTGCCCGCTCCTCATGATCCGGACTCATTTATCAAAGAACATGGAGGGGAAGCCTTTCAACAACTGATTAACCGGGCTGAAGGGTTCTTCGACTATTATCTGAATCGACTGTGCTTAACAAACGATATCACCACCGACAAAGGTCGAATGGCGGTGGTCCAGCAAATGGTTGAAAGCGTTTCGAAAGCAAACAGCCCCATGCTATCAGACACCTATGCGCAAAAAGTCGCGCAACGTCTTGCAGTCTCCTCGGAATCAGTCCGCGCTGAATTTAAGCGCGGTGCGCGGGCGATGACACGTCCGGCGGAGATTTCTGACGAAGGGGTGCCGGAATCTCCAGAACCAGTTAAACGACCTTCCGAAAGGGAGTTCTGGCTATTGCGTTATGTATTGATGATGAGCGAGGAAGAACATGCGATTTGGGTGCAGCGTCACCTGGACCTCGCCTGGCTGGAGAATGATCAAGTCCGCAAAGTGATCCTGGCCTGTGTCCAGCTCCATGAAAATCAGGGGTGGCGGGGAGTGCCTTCGCTTCTGGATCGTTTTGAGGATGAGGCTATTCGCGAATTGATCACCGATGCGGCGTCTGAGGAATTGCCGACTGAAAATTTGGACCGAAAGTTGAGCGAAACGATTCGGATGGTTCGGAATGGCTGGATTGAACGCCAATTGAACCAGATGACCTTGCGCCTGCATCAGCCAAATCTGCCCCAGGAAATGCTGGTTGAAATCGAGCAGCAGAAGGTTCTTTTGCGAAAACAAAAAATTGCCCCACTGGAGCCGGTGCCAACCTCTGGGGAGGCATAAACTGTTGGCTCATTGAGGGGGTGGGCACCTGATTGACTGTCCGCCCAGTTGACTGAGTATCTTCCTTTAGAAACATATACAACTATGAAGAACCTCGTTCATCTTTGTTTCCTCAGTCTTGCGCTTTGGACTGCTGGCTGCAACAAGTCTGGCACCGGTGTGGACACCGCCAGGCTC
>JAQGOV010000194.1 GCA_028293425.1 Verrucomicrobiales bacterium | reverse complement strand
GCCAGGAACATCACACCGTTTTCCCCAAACCGAGTGTCTTCCACCTCCATGATCATGCAACTGGAGGCAGTGGTGGTTTGTGGTGCCACCTTAATAATCTGAAAGAGCGGCCGCAACGTACTCCCGGTGATTTCGCTGGCCCCTGATATGAATCCATCTGCCTGGTGCATCGCTACCATCATTGCCCCATAATAGTTTGGGTTGGTCATGGCCACGCGTGCTTCCTTTTCTTTGATGCCCTTGTATCGCCGCAGGAGCTCAAAACGATGCACAAAATTATCCAAATCCTCGCTTTCGGCGGGATTAATGATGCGAACTCCCTCGAGGGAAACGTTCAACTGTGAAGCCGCCTCCTTAATCTTGGTTCTGTCACCCAGCAGAATCGGCGCACCGAGCCGAAGAGAGTAAAACTGTCGGGCTGCCTGAAGGATCCGGGGCTCGGTTCCTTCTGGAAACACCACCCGTTTCGGATGCCGTTGCAGCTTGTCGATCAGACCGCCGATAAAACGCATGGCCGATGGTCTAGCGAATTTGCCCCTAAATGGCAATGCGAATGAAGGGGCGCTTTAATCCCTCGAACATTCCCAACCCCATGCAATTCAGCAAATTTGAACTGTTTTTCTGAATAGGAATCCCCTTTAATGCATCTCATCTTAACAAGCTCGGAGTGCGCTCTGCTCGCAGGGCAGCGCTTTTGTCATCAACTTAGGACACCGCGCTTGTAAATACACAAACAATGAAATGGCTTTTTGTCATATTGGCGATCGCTGGCATCGGCGGGGGTGGCTATTATTTTTATAAAAATCCGCCCAGCAAAGAAGCTGCCAGCGCGACCCCAGCCCGGCCGACGAGTGCCCCTGCCGAGCGACGCGATATTCTCTTTGCCGTGACGGCCGCGGGCGAGATCGGACCGGCTGATCAGGTCTCGGTCCGCCCTGAAATTAATGGTCGCATTGCTGAACTGGGAGTGGATATTGGTGACCAGGTCCCGAAGGGTGGCATTCTTTGCCGAATGGATGACAAGGATCTTCAAATCGAGCGATCATCTCGCGTCGTCGAAATCGAAGGCGCCCGCCTTCAGGTTCAAAAATCCGAGCGCAACCTGAATCGTTTGAAGGAGCTTTACAAAGACAAACTCGTTTCCATGGAAGCCTTCGAGGACGCCAAGACCGATTCTGATGTCGCAAAGAACACCCTTGAGCGCGTCACCAGCAATCTTCGCCAGGTCGAAGAATCTTTGACCAAGACCACAATTCGCGCCCCTTTTGATTGCACGGTCCTGACCAGGCCGGTTTCCGTGGGCCAGGCTGTTTCCGGTTCAGCCGGGTTCAACTCCGGCACTGAGATCATGACTATTGCCAACCTCAAGGACATGGTGGTGACTGCTCACATCAACCAGGCCGATGTCGTGCGGCTCACGCCGGGCCAAAAAGTGGACATTAATGTTGAGTCCGTCCCTGGCCTTACCATCAACGGCAAGTTGGAACGAATCGCCCCTCAAGCTGTTTTCAAGAACGGGATCAAAGGTTTCGCCGCTCGCGTTCAACTGAAGGATGTCGACGCGCGGGTTCGTCCCGGTATGACTGCCATCCTCAATATCCCCGTGGTATCCGCTGAGGATGTGCTGGGGGTGCCATTGGCCGCGGTTTTTACCGAGAACAATGAGCGCTTCGTTTTCGTAAAGCAGGAAGGTAAATTTGAAAAGCGCAACGTGACCGTTGGCGTGAACGATTTTTTCTTTGCCGAGGTGCAGAAGGGCTTGGAAGACGGTGAGGTGGTCAGCCTGGAAATGCCTCCGGAATTTAAGCCGGACAAAACCACCAACGGTCCCTCGCGCAAAAAATTTAATGCAGCGTCCACGGCCGGGCCGGATCCCAAACCCGGTCCCAACGCTCCCAAAACACCCCGCGCAGGATCCTGAGTTAGCCATGTCCCTCGTCGAACTCCGCAACGTCAGCAAGATCTATCACCTGGGCGGCGAGGAGATCCGCGCCTTGGATGACCTATCGCTCGACATTGAGGCCGGTGAATTCATTTCGATTATCGGACCCTCGGGAAGCGGCAAATCGACCCTCATGCACATCCTGGGGTGCCTTGATTCCCCTACGCATGGCACGATCAAGCTGGATGGCATCATGATTGAAAAGGCATCATCCGCCCAATTGGCGGCCGTTCGAAATCAAAAGATCGGTTTCGTTTTTCAGTTTTTTAATCTGCTCCCCAAACTTACCGTGCTGCAAAACGTCGAACTGCCCATGATCTACAGCGGAGTTTCCAGGAGAGAGCGCCATGAGCGTGGCATGAATTGTCTCAAACTGGTTGAGATGGCAGATCGCGCGAATCACCGCCCAATGCAGCTCTCTGGAGGTCAACAGCAGCGCGCGGCCATTGCACGGGCCTTGGTGAACAATCCCAAAATTGTTTTCGCGGACGAACCGACCGGCAACCTCGATTCACATACCGGCGAAACCATCCTTAACCTGTTTCGCCAACTCAGCCAGGAGGGACGCACGATCGCGTTGGTGACTCATGACCCCGAAATCGCGGCCGTGACGCCTCGAAAAATCGAGATTCGTGATGGCAAAGTCGCAAAAACCCTGGATGCCAGATTGGCTGGTCTCGACCGCCTTCAACCCGCCGCCTCATCCATATGAGCAACCTGCCACCACCGGATATGCCACGTTCCTCGGAACCGAGGAGCCTTCCGCCAATGTCCTCTGAGGGCTCTGGTAAGATTATAGAGCATAGCTTTCTTTTTTATTCTGTCGGTTTGCTAAACGCCGGGACGATTGGTTTTAAGGAAATCTGGGCGCACAAATTCCGCTCCATTCTGACAATGCTGGGTATCATCCTGGGCGTTTCCAGCCTGGTGGCTATGTCGGCGATGGTTAAGGGGATGGAGAACGGCATGCGCGAAGCGTTGATTGCGATTGGTGGATTGGAGAAAATTCGCATCGAGGAGCAGGACATTCCTGCGAACCAGAGCCATCTTGCGGATCAGGCGGTCGGCAATACCATTTACGACGTCTACGCTCTGAAGCAAAGTGCGCCGCTTGTAAAAATGGTCACGCCTGAGATGCGGTCGAATAAAGCGATCTTCACCCGGGGCAATAAATCGTTTAATCCCTGGAATTTTACGGGAACCTGGCCCAACGCGCTGGAAATGAATCAACATGTTATTGCTCACGGCCGCATGATCAATGAGATCGACGACGAGAATGTAGCCAGCGTTTGTGTCATTGGAACAATGATCCGGGATGAGTTATTTGGCTCCCCGGAAAAAACAGGCCAGGAAATCATCCCCGTCGGCCAACAGATTACCGTCAACGGCCAGCCACTCACGATTGTAGGAATGTTCGAGCATTACGAGAGCGAGCAAGACAAGAAGGCGCGCTTGCTGGAAAAGGAACGGGAGAACGAGAGCAAAGGCCCTGCGCGCAGTCGAGGCTGGGGCGGCGGAAAGCGGGGCGGCAGCTTTGTGTATCGTCTCAAAAACTCCACGGTTTACATTCCACTGAACACCATGTGGCTGAAATTCAAGACCCCCATGGGCACCAATAGCCTGCCGGACCCGCGGCTTTCCTCCCTCTCCATCAAAATCAGTGACATCGAGCACCTGGACCCAGCCCTCCAGCAGGCCCGCAATATTTTGATGCATACCCACAAGGGCATTGAGGACTTCGCTTTTCAGACCCAGGAAAATTGGGCAGATCAGATCAACGTCTCCATTAAAAATGCCCGCATGAGCGGTGGCATTATCTCGGCCATCAGTCTTTTGGTCGGTGGCATCGGCATCATGAACATCATGCTCGCGAGCATCACTGAACGCGTCCGTGAAATAGGCATTCGCAAGGCCATCGGCGCCACCGATGCCAATGTATTTATCCAAATTATTGTCGAGAGCGTCGTGATTGCGATTCTTGGAGGAATCACCGGGCTCCTGGCTTCGTACGGACTCGTCCAAGTCCTGGTTTGGGCCACCCCGAATGAAAATACCCCTGTGATTACAATCGACGCCATGATCGTTGCCGTGCTCTTTAGTATTTTGGTCGGGATTCTAGCTGGAATCATTCCGGCTATCAAAGCCGCCCGCCTCAGTCCTATCCAGGCATTGCGTTACGAGTAAACCTTCTTTTCACATACCACGCATGAAAGTCCTTTGTCTTTTCATCGCCACAATCATCACGACCCTCGCTCGTTTGGCCAACGCAGCGGATGACTATCAACCAAGGGTTTATACCAACGCCAGTTTGCAGACGCTCCCTTACCGCCTGCTCACTCCTAGAAACTACAATGCTGCCCAAAAGTATCCGCTCGTCCTATTCTTCCATGGTGCTGGTGAGAGGGGGAACGACAACCAAAGGCAGTTGGTGCATGGCGCTAGCCTTTTTCTGAAGCCGGAGAACCGGGACAAGTTTCCTTGCTTCGTCATTGCCCCGCAATGTCCGGAGAAAGAGCAGTGGGTGGACATGCCTTGGTCTGGGGATGCAGGCACACGCCCCGAGAAGCCCAGCAAAGCAATGAAGCTGGCGTTGGAGGTTCTTCAAGACGCTGGGAAAGAATTCAGCATCGACCACGACAGGATCTATGTCACCGGGCTTTCCATGGGCGGCTATGCGACTTGGGACCTCATCACTCGCTTTCCAGACCGCTTTGCCGCGGCCGCTCCCGTTTGCGGAGGAGGCGACGAGAAAACCATTGCGGAGCCTGTCGCGAAAGTTCCGGTCTGGGCCTTCCATTCGGAAGACGATACCGTGGTAAAAGTCATCCGCTCACGGAACATGATTGCTGCTTTGCAGAAGTTCGGCGGGAAACCAAAGTATTTCGAGTATTTCAGCCTCGGGCACGGCTCATGGGATAAGGCATACTCCGAACCTGAATTGATCCCGTGGATGTTTGCTCAACGCCTCGGCCAGCCTGACACTTTCGTCCTCAAGACTCATGCGCCTGAACTGCCGGACTTTGCCAAATGGCCGGCTAGCACCAACATGTTCCCTGGTGCGGGGCCGCTGCAAACGGCCGACTGGTTTCAAGAGCGATGGAAGCATCAACGCTTGAACTGGTGGCTCAACCAGCAAAAAGACAAAGGTGCAGTCGTTTTTCTCGGCGACTCCATCACAGAAGGCTGGAATACACTCGCGAAAGACTTTCCTGGGATTAAAGTCGCCAACCGCGGCATTGGTGGTGACACCACCCGTGGTGTTCGATTGCGTATGAAGGAGGATGTGGAGGACTTAAACCCGGCGGCCGTGGTCCTTCTGATCGGCACCAATGATCTCGGCCTGGGCGGCAAACCCGAAACGGTTGCCGAAAACATTAAGGCCATCCTGGCAAGTTTGAGAGAGCATGATCCCAGAATGCCTGTAATCGTTTGCAAGGTGATGCCGCGGCAGGAAGAGTTCAGTTCCAGGATTCAGCGCCTCAATGAACTGGTGGACGCAGCGATCAAAGGTGACCCGGAATTCATCCGTTGTGATACATGGAGTATTTTCGCGAATCAAAAAGGGGCCGCTAGTGCATCTGAATTTCCTGACCTGCTCCACCCCAACATAAGGGGAAATGCCAAATGGAAAGCCGCCCTGGAGCCGATCTTTGCCCAGCTTAATCTTGCCCATTCAACGGGTGGTAAATAAATCAATTCCCATTGCCTGGGAGTGCCAAGAAACTGAAACAGGCCGCGCTGAACAGCAGCGCAGCCCTTTGGACCAAAGGAAAACTACTCCGTTAAATTTGGAGAATTCGCATTAATCGTTCCCGAAATTTCTCGCTAGCTTGCTAATAACTCCCAACAGGAGGAAGGTCGGCGCCCATTGTCCGACGAATAGCGCATCATGACGCCGCCCGGACAGTTTCAGGGCTAAAGAACCTGCCACTGAGGCCCCTGCAGCCCACATGAAAGCGTCCGTGGGAAATTTTGAAGCTGGCGTCTGCGCTGTGCCTGCCATTTTGTTTAAAACTTGTCCCCCTGTTTCCGTTGCTCGTTCTGTCATTGTAGCCATACTTATTCCTTTTGTACGTTTGATTCAATTCCTCCCGTAGAAGAGTGCACCCTGTCCTCTTGGAATGCAAATGACCTCAGCCTCTATCTCAGGTGTAACCCGCATTCAGTTTTGACAGGAAAAGCGTAACGTGAGTCCATGAGGTATTTCGCCCTTGCATCAGATTATGATGGAACTCTGGCGCATCACGGCAAAGTGGATGAGCCCACTCTCGCCGCTCTCCGCCGGTTCAAGGCATCAGGACGCAAATTTATCCTGGTGACGGGCCGCGAACTGCCGGAGTTGCTCCAGATATTTCCCCAGGCGGATTTATGCGACATGATCGTCGCTGAGAATGGAGCCCTGCTCTATCGTCCCTCGAATCGTGAGGAGCGGGTTTTAGCCCATCCTCCTCCGCCCAGCTATATCGAGTTTCTCCGCTCTCGTGGCGTGCGCCCACTCTCCGTAGGCCGCGTGATCGTAGCCACTTTTCAACCGCACGAAAAGGCTGCCCTTGAAGGCATTCACACCTTGGGCCTGGAATTACAAATCATTTTCAACAAGGGGGCAGTCATGATCCTGCCTACGGGAGTGAACAAGGCCACTGGGCTGAAGACAGCTTTGAAGGATATGGGCCTCTCCTCTCACAATGTCATTGGCGTAGGCGATGCCGAGAATGACCACGCCTTTATGGAATTATGCGAGCGCTCCGTTGCTGTCGCCAATGCTTTGCCGGTGCTCAAGGAGAAGGCGGACCTCGTCACACGAGCCCCGCATGGCGGAGGTGTCACTGAAGTCATCGATGAAATCCTGCGGGACGACCTGCGCGAGATCGAATCCACCTGGAAACCGCGCGGAGTCACCATTGGAACCCTGCCTGAAGGCGAGGAATTCATCATCCCCTCCTCCGGCATCAATATTCTCATCGCTGGCAGCTCGGAGCATGGTAAATCAACGCTCGTTTCCAGTTTCCTGGAGCAACTCCATGAACGCAGATACCAAACGTGTCTGATAGATCCAGCAGGCAGCTATCCGGATTTCGAAAGCTTTCTTTCTTTGGGCGCGAGTGACCGCCCCCCTTCTCCTGTTGAATTAGTTACCGCGCTGCAAAAACCTTCCGCCAACGTTCTTGTGAACCTGGCCGGTTTGCCTGTGGAGGAACGTCCCGCTTTTTTCCTGCGATTGATCCCTCATCTACATGAACTCCGCGCCCGCACAGGGCGTCCGCATTGGATCGTGGTGAATGAAGCAAATCAGGTGCTTCCTTCCTCGTGGCAACCCTCCCCTCTGGTGGTGCCACTGGAGCTGAAGAACGTGGTTCTAGTCACCACAGAACCCGAGCACGTTTTGCCTTCCGTCCTCGCCAGCGTGGACCTTGCGATCGCGCTTGAAGACTCTCCCCGCAACACGATTGATACATTCTGCCGCGCGGCGAATTTACGGGCTCCCTTTGTGGCCCCTGCCCGGTTGGAACCTGGCAAAGCCATCGGCTGGTGGCGTCATCGTGATAAAGTGTTCACCTTCGAAATTGTTCCTCCCAAATCCGAACGCCGCCAGGCCCCTAGATATCGCAAAGGTGAACTGCCTCCGGAGCAAAGTTTCTATTTCGAAGGACCTGAAAAGAAGCTCCATCTTCGCGCTCAAGGCCTGGAGCTTTTTCTCCAGATTGGTTCAGGAGTCGATGATGAAACCTGGATGTTCCATTTGCGCCGCCACGATTACTCCAACTGGATTCGCAAACAGCTGAAGGACGCAGCTCTTGCAGACGCCATTCGGGCTATCGAGTCTGATTCCACCTCAGGCCCCGCCGAAAGCCGAAGCCGCATCCAGCAGGAAATCGAAACACGTTATAGCGCGCCGGCTTAGAGTTTCAAAACAGGCGCTTAGGTTTTCGGTCGCATTCTCCCTTGCTCAGGGCTATTTTTGGGCGTGCCCGAACTTGCACGCAATCGTTTCGACCAGGCCATCACGCGTTTTGATGAGGAAAACGCGAAGGACCCTAATATTGAAATCGCAGATGGCCAGCCCCGCCCTCGCGAACTCCTCTACGCCATCCGCCTTACAAATTGGGTCGAGAGGCTTACACCAAATGCCTCCGAAGAACTCCTCCTCGCCGCTCGCTGCCAGCATCTGTGCCGTTGGATGATCCCTCGCACCCAATATGAAATGACCAAGCCCGGTTACCTCAAATGGCGCAACGACCTGAAGAAATTCCATGCCGCCAAGTCCGGGGAAATCCTCACCGCAGTCGGCTACCCGGACGAAACTATCCAAAAAGTTCAGGCCCTCAACCTCAAGAAGAACTTTCCCGGTGACCCAGAAAGCCGAATCCTGGAGGACGCCCTCTGCCTCGTTTTCCTCCAATATCAACTCACCGACCTCGCCGCGCGCACCGAGGAAGATAAAGTCGTGAATGCACTCCAGAAATCCTGGAACAAAATGAGCGAACCCGGCCGAGCCGCCGCCCTCGCGCTTGATCACACCCCAGTCGAAAAAGCCCTCCTTCAAAAGGCGCTTCAGCCCAAAGGAGCTTAACGTCGCTTCTCGTCGTTAATCATACGTATTCCTACGCCATTGCATAAGTTGGCTTGTTCCTCTAGGCTCGACGGCAATCGAACCTCCGGCCATGAGAAATCTCCTTGCAGCGTTTCGACACTCGTGCTTTTTAGCCTTGTGCGGCTGTCTGCTGCTCGTGCAGGACGCCAGAGCAGACCTGGATCTGGGCGAATTGGTGATCTCCAATCTCAGCCATACGGTGCATTCTACCCCCTTAGATCCAAACATTCCCCCATCGGTTTACACCCAAGACTGGTTGATTGAGCAGCCGCTCTCCAATGGCGGTCAGGTTCTGCCGTCCATCAAGGCTAACCTCGATACGGAGGAGACCTTCTTCCTAAAAATTTCAGCCCCTCCGGGCAAGAAGTTTTGGGTACATCCTCCGCCAGGCGAGTGGGTTTACTTGGAAGGCGGGTTGGCCTGGGAGGATACTTCAGCATCCAATACTTTCAACCGGGTTTATGGCAACGGTTCCCTCACGTTCAACGATCTGCAAGGCACCGAACCAAGATCCTACCTTAATGCAACAGTGGGCTCTCCGACCGGCAATTCTTTTGGTTTTCCAAGCATCTCCAGCGGCAGCATCAGCAACGACCTCACTTTCACTTCCATAACGCTCACCGGAAGGGTAGCGCACACGAACCTGGGCCGGGGCATCACCACCTATGCTCCTTACGCCTATTCTTCGCTTTTTTTGTACCACGGGGCCGTTGGGGTTTCGGATCCGGGACCGCTCCTCTCCTTGATTCCTCTCGAGCAACCAGTGAATGTGGTGGTTCCCTTGTCGAAGGCCCTGGATACCGAGGGCACGCCCATTGTCTGGACGACGATTGGCAAAGGGTTTCTCCCATGGAGCGGGCGCGTTCTTGTTTCTCACGATGGTATCGACGCAGCCGAAAGCGGCACCCTGTCCCATAATGGCGCAGTCACGCTCCAGGGCAAAGCGATGGGGCCTGGCACGCTCAGCTGGTGGTGGAAGGTGTCCTCCGAAACAAACAAGGATCACCTCAAACTCTTTCTCGATGCCGTGCAGCAAAGACGCATCTCGGGTGAAGTGGATTGGCAGCAGCAGAGCATGCATCTCGGGCCCGGACTGCATGTGCTGAAATGGACGTACTCCAAGGACGCCAGCGACACGGTCGGGTTCGATAAAGGCTGGCTCGATCAAGTCCAATATGTTCCTGATACAGGCATCCAGTATAGCTTTACTCCCGCCCAGGCCACGCATGGTGCGGGCGCGGTGACGGCCAGTGTGGCTGTGGCCACCAGCCCCGGGACAACCTGGCACGTGCTCTGCACTGCGGATTGGATCGTCGTCCTCTCCCCAGAGGAAAACCACGGGAACAACACGGTGAGCTACGCTCTGGCCAGAAACCCCAGCCCGGTGCCGCGCACAGGCGTTTTGCTGATTGGTGGCCAGAATTTCTCCATCACTCAAGCTGGTGGAAATAATGGGCCCAACGATTACCTGACGCACCGGGAGGCCCTGGATCTTGGCCCGAACCCTTACCTGCTTGACGCATGGCCGGACTGTCGGCCACACCGTATCGTCACCCATGATGGTGTGGATGCAGTCCAAATCGGGCCTGTGTCGCACAATAGCACGACGTCCATTCACGCTAAATTGTTCGGGCCGGGAACGCTTTCCTTCTGGTGGAAAGTCTCGTCAGAGACCAACCTGGACATGCTCAAATTCTTTGGACCGAACGGAGAGGAAGTCCGGATTTCGGGCGAGGTGGACTGGCAATATCGCAGCTGCCAGATCCCGCCAGGATCGAACGAGGTTCTCTGGGTGTACGCGAAGGACGAAAGCTTCTCCATGGGCAATGATCGCGGCTGGCTGGACCAGGTGCGGTTTGCTGCCGACACCAATTGCCCCGTGGCTATCTCTCCTTCCGGCCGGTTGCACGGGTTTCGAGGAGAGTACGGTGTAATCCAGGTGCAACCAGTGAGCGACTGCATGTGGGCGGTGACCAGCAGTTCGGAATGGATTCGAGTTCCGCTCATCATCACTAATACCGCGGCAGCCATTTTTGAGTACCAAATTTGGCCTAACGACAGCGGCCAGGACCGCGCCGGCTTCATCAACATCGGCAATCAGGTTTATACCATCTTCCAGAGCAATGGCGTTTGCTCCACCCAGGTGTTCCCACTCCGACAAGTTTACAGTTGGCAGCGCCAGACAGGCATTTTCGACGTGGTTGCTTTCAAAGGGTGCCCATGGACGGTCATCAACTCGAATGCTTGGATTTCAATCGAGCCCTATGAATTCTTGGACCCAGGCGCCAGAGTGACTTACACCGTGCGTGAGAATCCGCTCCTTGAGTCCCGCATCGGTTTTGTGCGGGTGGCCGATTCCCTTCTGGAGATCGTTCAGGCTGCTCGCACCAATAAAACTCCTGCCGGAGCATTTATTTTTGGCACCAACCGGACCAGCTCGATTGGACATTCCTTTCGCCCTCCGGCGTGGAGCGGACTCTTGCCAGCCACGGTCGTCGACTATTTTATTAATACGACAGAAGCTTATGGGGGCGGGAGTAGATTGGTGGATCTTTACGCTCGTTGGGACATCGCCGATCATTTTACCTGGAGGCTCATGGCCCCCGTCGGTCGGAAATTCTATGTGCGGGCGCCTCCCAACAGAGCTGCGACCCTACAAGGCTCGCTATTTTGGGGCGCGCATTACTGGGGGTCCGGCGGGTATGACGGGAGTGTCAGCGTCACGTTTGAGGGTGTGGAAGGAGTCGCGCCCAACGTTTGGGGTGAGGCGTGGATGGAACCAGCAGCCTATGGTTTCGGCGTAACGCTGCACTCTGAATCCTTTACAACTCCCTTTGCCTTTTCCTCGATGAACGTGGTAGGGACCCTGGACGGTCAGTACGCGACTGCTCTCGGCCAAACGTACCAAGGAAATTGGGATAGCTTCCTGCAGGTTGTCTACGAAACATTTGAGACCAACGACCCGGGCCGCTTTGTTTTCGTGGATCCCAACGATCCCCCGCTGAATCTGCGGATGCTTAGCCGCACGCGCACCAACGGGGTCACCCTGGTGCTTCAAGGTCCGCGCCTCATGACGAATATCGTGCAGGTTTCCTCCAACCTGATCGATTGGATTCCGCTCAGCACGAACATCATGCCCGCCACCGATTGTTCGACCTGCCCTTCCTTTCAGTTCGTCGACCGCGCGGCTACAAACGCCGCCCGACGATTTTATCGAGCGGTGCAGCGGTGATAGCACCCGCGAGGGACGATGCCGACTCATCGAGGAGACTTACGTCAGAACTTTTCTATCATCCTGCTCGGCATCATTTCCCCACGATTGGCTCTTCAAAATCTGTATTCGCCTCTTTCAAATTCACTTCCTTGATCCACGTATTCCGGTAGCGGACGTCGTGGCCTTCGCATTGGAGCTTCAGGCCGCCGGGCGTATCGGTGATGCCTTTTCCGTTGTCGTTGCCGCCATCAATGCCTGAATTTGCCCCGCCCCACACCTGGTTGATCGGCTGGTTCACATGCACTTTCTTGCCGTTGAAATACATCGTGACCTGGGCCTTCTCCACTCGTTTGCCGTCCGCAAAACGGGCTGCGCGGAAGTTAATGTCGTAAGCATTCCACTTTTTCAGCCCGGCAAACGCTTCGTAAGGTGACGGCGTTTCGTTAATCACCGCTCCCATGCCGTGGCTGGTTTTGTCGCCTTCCTGAATTTGAATTTCGTAGCGGTTCTGCAGATAAACCCCGCTGTTCCCGTGCGGGTTCATCACCAGGAACTCCACGTGCAGGCGAAAGTCCCGATACGGTTTCTTGGTCACGATGTCGGCTGCTCCATACTTGCCGCCCGCCGCCGCCGGGTCATCGGTCATCACCACCGTTCCTTTATCCACGGGGTCCTCGACAATCTTCCACTTAATGGGCATCGACGACGAAAACCGCGGCCCTTCCCAGTAAATCCATTTCTTGTCCAGCGTCTTGCGCGTGCCATCGATGAGCACCTCGGCGCCGCGCACCGGTTTCGCACCAACGCCAATATCCGCGCGGACACAAGGCTGGGAAACCATGGCCGCTGTCAAAGCCAGAAACCCGTAAATAGGAAAGCAAGGGGTCAATTTCATTGGATGATTCTGGCGGAGTCCCCGGCGTTTTCAAGGGCGAACACGACAGTGCTCCAGCCGAGCCTAAATTGGGGCATTGGATTAATGGATTAATGGATTAATGGTCGAGACGGTGGCAAGGTTTGTATGCGCGATTTATTTGGAGGTTTGTTTAGCTTTGTCTGGGTTTGTGACGGTTTGTTTTTTGCGCGGATTGGTTTGTTGGAGGCTGGAAGCTGGATGGATTGGGCGCCCGACTGCAGCATTGACGCGACCGGGGCTATTTCGTCATATTACGTAAGGGAAATGGCATTTTCTGAAATGCGTATTTGAGCGTTATTTACCGATATATAACGTAATATTGCGTAACATAACGCGACTGGAGCACCCGGAATTTCGATATCTTTCGACTGGATTGATGCTGGATGGATTGGGCGCCCGACTAACGACGGGGCCAACCGGATTTTGAACAGGAGCACGCGAGGGCGCGGAGCTTGGAGAGTTGGATAAATGGATTTCTGGATGACTGGATTAATGCGCGGAGGCGCGGTCTGCCTCATGGATTTCGTGCGCCGCCAAGGCTTCTGAGGACAGGCGGCAGCGACAACGCAGTGGGCGGGAATCGGCGGGAAAGCTCGAGGCCACTGAGAGCACGGAGATTGGGGAGCTGGATTGGTGGACTAATGGGCAAACGGAGAGTTGGATAAATGGATGTCGGGATTGTTGGATGGATGCGCGGAGGGGCGGCTACAGCGGATGTCGTTTGGGCGTGAGGGAGCCGGGGGCAAGCTGCCCCCGTTCCGACGGCGCACTTCTTTTCTTGCAGGTTCGTTTGCATAAAACTGACCTTTCGCGGGATGGTTTTAGCACATGGGAAAGGAATTGTCTGACGCGTGGGGCGCGTGGGAAACGTGGGGCGCACAGGGCGCAGGAGAAGGATAAAAAAGGGACGTGAATCGTGAAGCGCGAAGAAAAATGACGAAGTCCGAATGAGCGAATAACGAGCAGAACCCGATGCGCGGTGATTGCTGAATGGGCCTGGTACAGAAAGATGGCGGACAGAAACATGGGAGGGGAAATTTTCTCACAGAAGGTCGCGAAGATCGCAAAGAGGAATGGGAAGCCGGAGGGGAGCCCGAACTGAACTGGAATCACAGAGAGAGCTAACCGCAATGGACGCGAATAAACGCGAATTTGTCGGCATGGGGTTGAACGTTCACCATGGCGTCAATTCAAAAGCTTTCTTTTTGCGGGGCTGCCACCTCTACAACAGTCCTCTAAATCAAACCACATCATCCTGGAACCCTCGAAGCACGCGACCTTCTCATTGCCCCCTGTGCCACTATTCACGGTATTCGAATACAAAAGGTGCAATTTTGCGGAGACGCAAATTACCTTCGGCTACCGGCATGAAATTTGTGGCGGTATCGTCACAAATTATTAGAACCCCCCGGTGCCAAAATCCAGATTTAACGCCCACATCAATGAGCGTCGGCGGTGGATTGGTGCGCAAAACAACCTTTTGGGGTGACAGCGCACGAATGGTAGGCGGAATGTCTCGGGCGTTGCCCTTCCAGTACCATTGACCGGACTCTCGGCCTTTGACCTCGAGACTTTTAGCTTCGGTAACAAGGTTCGTGAAATTGATTCCTTTCGTCCAATTTCCCGGAGCTACATCTCCACGACGGCAGCCAACTGCCGCAAAGAGCGATAACAAAATAATAAAAGCAGTGAGCGCAGGATTTCTTAAGGCCCCACGCAAATTAACTTTCACTTGTTTGCCCTCACGCGGGGTTGCCTTGCCATGGAAGCAAGACTGGAGCTCCCAGCCCCACGGCGTCAACTCGGAAACTTTCACCGTGCGGGGCCCGCTCGACTACATACCAACCGAACCACGCAGGATTGGCACACCCAGAGGAAAGCCGTTGAAACGGCTTCGAAAGCATCCGACCCGCTGTACACTGCGCTAAAAGCGACGGTGTTAATGATATCCTGGTGTAGTTCGAGCGTCCCAATGTGTTGTGGTCTGATTTAGGAAGGCAGCCCCGGAATTGACAGGCAAGCAATGGCGCGGCTGGGCGGGCAGTTGGTAATGACGAAGCACTGGTGTGGGCGCGAAAGCCTGGGGAAAGATCAAGGCTCGGCAACGTACGAACAACACAGGAGACGGTTCGCTCGGCGGGAGCCTCGCCCTACCGGGCGGTGGACTTATTTTCGCGAAAACCAGTCGACGGCTGGTTTCGAAATGCTCACTCCCCAAAATCCATCCGCAGGGTTCTGGGACGTGGCTCGTTGGGGAATCGGACGCGGAGCAGATGTTCCGTGGCATCGTAGTTGAAGGTTTTGAGAGGCTGGTCGTCGAGTTGGATGGACCTAGGCGCCTTCGCGGAGCTCACCAGAATGATCGCGGGGGTCTTGCCGATGCCTTCCACTGTCCAGGCCAGTTTGCGGCCTTCGCTTTTGGATGGAAGAGCTTTGCAGGCGGAGGCGAGGAGGCGTGGAGATTCGGATTTCCTGGCGTCGAGGTCGAGCAGCAGGAATCGGGAACCTGGGGTGAGTACGACAGATGTGCGGGTCTTCAGTTCAGGATCGAACAGGTTCACAAAGCGGCCTTTGAGTTCGCGGGGGTCACCGGGGATCGATTCGTCCAGGCCTGCGGCGACCACATAGGGACCTCGCCGCACCGCAAAGTAGCTGGTCTCCTTCCAGGACAACCCGGCCGTGCGCGCGGCCGTTTTCATAGCCTCGGCCAGCCGAGCATCCCCGGCCGCACTCAACGCGAATCGAACCGGACTTTCCCGCAACCAAATGACCGCCCCCTTGCCCACGGCGACCGATGGCGCCTGCTCCTGCGAGAATTGCTCGTCCGTGACGCCCAGCGCGGCGAAAAGATCCTGGCGCGGGATCCGTTTGCTTTTTCCGTCCTCGTTCCACCATTCGCGGACGCGGTTGTAGGGGTCCTTGTCGTCATCGGCCATTACCAGCACACCGCCGGCTTTGACCCACGCGGCCAGCGGAGGATGCACGTCGGGGCTCATTGGTTTCTGCCCCTGGTAGGTCAGCATGAGGATACGCTGCTCCTTCAGGAAGTCGGGCAGTGTCACATTCTCCAACTGCACCGGGGTGAGCGGAATTCCCCGCTTAACCAACGGCAGCGCCAAACCGTAAAGCTGCGCCATGTTCGGATCGCTCGGGGTGGGTTGCTCGCGCTGAAACATCATCGAGTCGCTGATCAACAAACCAATCCCGCGGGTGCCGCAGTCCCAACGGACATCGCTTTGTTTCATGTCGCTGAGCGCCTGCATCACCACCTGCAATTCGCTGGCGTATTCGGGCGGGATGGACCGGCGGTTCTCGCGCGGACCATTGCGCGGATAGGTTCCCCCGAAAATGCGCTCGGGCCATGGTGCCACTTCAAAGCGCCATACATCGGGCTGGAGGAGCGAGGCCACCAGCGTGGATTCCCAGTTGCCTCGGTAGTCGTCCCAATCGTGACGTGGATTGTCCTCGATGGGATCGTTCAGGAACCAGACCGACCTGCCGGTGCCACGGACCAGGTTCTGCATCGCGCCGTATTCCAGGAAGGCGGTCTCGAAGGTCCGTTCCTTGCGCAAGCCACGGAAATGATTCGGCGTTCGTGACGTCCCAGTCCAGACTTGCGCGATGTAGCCGTCGCAGCCATCGAGCTTGGCCAGGCTGGATTCCGGGCTCACAATGCACCAATGGGCGTAGTTGATCACGCTGTGGGTGGGCACATAACAGCGGACGCTTTGCCCGGTGCGCTGGTTATGAGCTTTCACATAGGCAAACACCTGCTGCAGCGCCCGGCGGTAGAGGAAGTATTTGAGTTTGGATGCGCGCCACTGGCCGTCCACCGTCTCGTGCGGCGGCTGCCAGGGCTCGTGGTAAAAACTTTGCCATTCGCATTTGAAGCCCTCGGAGTAGCCGGCCCGTGCCCAGAATTCCGGTTCTTCCAGGTGGATGGCTTCCACCCCGGCGTCCAGCGCTCGCTGCACGCCCAAGCAGAGGAAAGCCCCATAATTTTCCGCCGGACACATGTAATACACATCACCGCCATGGCTGATTTTGCGCCCTTGCTTGTCCGTCTGGGCGTTGTACACATGGTTGGTGCCGTCGAAGCGGCCATAAAGATAATCCTGGTATTGACCCCAGGACACACCGGTCATGAGGTGGACGCGGTAGCCGCGATCCCGCCAGCTCTTCACCCGCTCCGGCATCGTTTTGTCGAGGCCATACACCATGGCGACATCGGCCCGCAAATTGCCCAATGGGTTCCATGGTTGCGAAGTTTGGAAACTGGTGCGCTCCAGCCGAGCCTCCGGGTCCACGGGAAAGGCGGGTGGATCCGCGCGCACTGCTGCTGGAGCTGGCTCAACGGCTCCAGAAGCGGCCGCAGCAAGCCCCTGCCCTTGCCAGGGCATGATGCTGGTGGCGATGGCTGCAACCATCAGATTAGAAAAGCGCGTCATGCGTTGGAGGATGCCAAGGACGAGGGCGGAAAGCAAAGTATGTGCGTGGCGGGGGATGGGGAGAGACAAAGTGAAAGATTAAGAGATGGTTAAAACGGGAGATGAAGTGGGCTGGGATTAAGAGGGTGAGACGAAGAAAAGAGAGTGGACGCCCAGAAGTGCTTTGCATTCAGGGGGGAATGGCCTTGCGCGCATAGGTTGGTTCTGGCAAGAGTCAAGAGGACTCCAATGCACCAACACCATGTTGTCCGTTGAGGATCATTTTCGCCAGGCGGGACGCTTCAATCGGCGGCAGTTCCTGCGCGTGGGTGGCCTCGCACTGGGCGGGTTACGCTTCCTGATTGGTTTGCGATCCGCACAACGACGGTCGAAAGGAAGCTGGCGGACGTGACGAGATAGAGGCGAAAAGAGGCCGCAGGGCGAGCTCCATGAGAAATTTGCTTATTTATGAAAAAGCGTGTAGATGGTTCGTCTTTTGTGCTGGGGTTCCGGGAGACATTGCGAAAAGCAGCGTTTGTTGGAGTGTTCGCAATGGCAAGTTATGTAGCTCCGAGTGTAATGCATGGAGAAGACTTTGATTCGCGTTTGGTGGAATACCTGCGACTTCCTTATAAATTTCCATGCGATCCATCCACGGAACAAACGGAGATTGCGGTTGACGAGTTATACACCAATGACCAAACCAACATCAGCAAGGCTCTAGAGCGTCTGTTGGCGCACTGGAAAAGAATCGAATCTGGGGAACAGTATTCTTTGGAAAATGAGGCCCAAACATTTTCTGAGATCGCCTCGCTGGTCGCAGGTTCAGGCAAAGTATATCGCAATGCGTTCCGGGAGGTCCGCCAAGGAGTTCTCTATAGATACGATTCTAAAAATCTTCCAACAGGCGAGTTCGGTAAAACCAACGATTATCAATGGACGAACGGAGCCTGGTACACCGTGAATGCAATCAGATTACAGGACCCTGCTACCAATGGTTTCTTCAACGTGGAGATTCAGCCTCGCGCTCGGCATGCTTATTTAACCGACAAACCGGGATTAATGGCGACTGATATGGAAATCTACCGTAATGCGATGACCCTGCCTGGCAACTTCCTTGCAATGAGCGCATCGTATACCGTGGATCGGGCCGCCGCAAGAAGAGCGAAAATTGTTAAAGCATTCAAATCATCCTCGCAACTTCCACCCATCAGCCCCCAACGCTTTCAAGAAGCGCTTGATGGGACTGGGCGGTTTCAGGTTGCGCTCCAACCGTTTGGTCACGAGAAAGATCTTTCGCAGTTCGTGTGGCTGGACCGGACAAAACGCGCGATAGATCGCTTCCAATTAGTGTGTGTGGAAGGTTCTCCAAGTAAGCCGGTTTATGGCTATGTTATGGATGACAAGAAGGGTTTAAAGACAGTAGCTTGGTGGGTTCGAGAGAAAGCAAGTCAGACACCACGATTCTTTTTTTGGATGGGACACAAGCCAAATGGCCAAGCAGAGCTCCATATGCAGGAGGTTCATTACGCAGCGATTGCAAAGAGCAATCCAGAAGAGTTCCGCTTTGACCCTGACCCCAAAAAGTGGAGTTATTTTTATGACAAGCGGCCTGAAAAGCCGCTTTTCTTTATAAACGGCGTCGCCGAGGCCATAACCCTGCCCCCCTCACAAAAGAAATTTCCGATCGCTTTTTTCTTGCTGCTCATTGCCATGCTCCTTTCCATTGCTGTCGTTTGGTCGAGAGTTCGGAAATGGCATTGAAGCAATGCAGGCCCGGGGGTGGTTTCCTTTGATGTAATGCTCGCGGGCTCGCCTCGCTGCGCTCGAAAGTGAGCGGGAGGATTTGTGGTTTTTAACCCAGGGCGGAGGCTCGAAGAATCGCCTTGGCCCTGGGCTAAGCGATCTTGTCCCTTCAGGACCTCATTTTATTCTGGCGCGATGGGATAGGACGAAATCGTGTCGCGGGGTGGAGTTTGCCAAGGGCACGGGCGGAAAGCAGAATATGTGCGTGGTGCAGGGTGGGTGGGGAGAGACAAAGCGGCGGGTCAAAGTGGGTAGACGAAGAGAGAAACGAAATGGGAAGATGAAGTGCGAGACAAAGTGGTAGATTAAGAGGGTGAGACGAAGATTGGGTCCAACCAAAACCAACCAGGCTAAACACCTTTGGCGTCAGCTAAGAGCGGTCATCCGTCCAGGCTCCGCCGCTCGTTCGAGCGGTTTGAGTATACGGGATATCGCCGTCCTTGGGGATTGACGCTGCCCCAACCCAAGTTACTATCCATCTTCAATGGAAACGCGCATCCCCATGGCCATGGAATGAGAACCCTGCTAAGATTTGCGATTCTGTTCTGCGTGCTCGGTCTGACGATTGCGGCGGAGGCGGCTCAACGGTCCCTCGTTACAACCGGCTCGTCCTGGAGATACGTTCTTGGAACACGCGAAGCTTCGGTTCCTTCCGACGCCTGGAGGCGGATTGCTTTTGATGATTCGAAATGGTCGATGGGTCCGACACCGATCGGTTACGGCGGCGTCGCCGAAGTAGGTCGGATCGTCACACCGCTTCCAACCAGCAACCGCGGTGGCTACCTCAGCGTTTACCTGCGCCACTCCTTCAACCTGCCGGACCCGCAGCTATTTTCCCAATTGAGGCTGACGCTCATCGTCGATGATGGGGCCATTGTTTGGCTCAATGGCGTCGAACTTGGCCGGATCAACGTCACTCCTGGAGACCTCGCGTTTAATGCCACGGCGATCGAAGCCGGAGAAGGTCGGCAGTTGTATGTCATGACCAATGCGACGAGTCTCCTCGTTGCCGGTGAGAACATCCTGGCCGTGCATTTGTTCAACGCGGACATCGACAGTTCGGATATTGCCATCACTGCGTCCCTGGTGGGATTGATCGACGATCAACCGCCATTTATCATCGCCAACAATCCGCCTGCGACCGCTACCGTTCGGGAGTCGGGCCAAATCGAGGTGTTGTTCAGCGAAGCGGTTACCAACGTGGATGCCGGCGATTTACTGATCAACGGCGCGCCCGCTACAAGCGTGACGACCATCGGACCAGACCATTATCTCTTCCGGTTTTCCCAGCCGCCCGCGGGAGTGGTCCGTGTCGACTGGAGCCCGAACCATGGCATCACGGACCGGGCGCACCTGGCCAACCCGTTCATCGGCCCCAGCTGGACCTACACCTTCGCCCCCAACGCCCCGGGTCCTGACATCGTCATCAGCGAATTCATGGCCTCCAACCGCAGGACTTTGAGGGACGAAGATGGGGAAACCTCGGATTGGATTGAGATCCACAACCAGGGTGCGACGGCAGAAAACCTTTCCGGCTGGTTCCTGACCAACAAGGCCAAAAAGCCGGCCCTGTGGAAGTTCCCTCCCGGCGTGCTGCTGCCCGCCAACAGTTTCATGATTGTGTTCGCTTCGGGAAAAAGTCGAGGACACCTCTCCGCAGGGGAACCGGATCCACCTTACCCTAGCCCTCTCCCCCCGCGGAGAGGGGAACTGCCGAGAGGGAGTAGCGTTCTGCCGCAGAATCGAACCGGCCATCCGCTTCACACCAACTTCAAACTGAGCGCGGATGGAGGCTACTTGGCGCTGGTTCGTCCCGATGGACGCACCGTTGCTTCGGAATTCGCGCCCAAGTACCCGGCGCAGTTGCAGGACATCTCCTACGGCCGAAATTCGGATCAGCCAAGCGTTGTCGGGTTCTCGGTCGAAGCCACGCCCGGCGCTCCAAACTCGGCCCAGGGCGAGGGGTTCGCTTCCCCGGTGGGCTTTTCCAGGGAGAGCGGCACATTCGTGGATCCGTTCGTCATTGAGATGAGCGCTCCTCCCGGTTCGGTGATTCACTACACCACCACTACCAACCTCCCCACT
>JAQGOV010000592.1 GCA_028293425.1 Verrucomicrobiales bacterium | reverse complement strand
TCATTGCACTGAACCCTTTTTTCACGGCTTGCGTTATGAAAGAAAACCGCCAAAAAGCCTCCGAGGAACAAGGCAGCCCAACTGAACGATCCATGTAAGGCCATTCCAGCTTTGTAGTTATCGGGTGCTCCACAAGCAGGACAAACCACTTTAGGCGCGGGCTTCACCTCCACCGGGACGCTTTCAGACTCGGGCAAAACCGTACCGCATTCACCACAACCCGCCAGTTCCAAGTCATTTTCCCTGCCGCAATAGGAGCACACCTTCATAGGCCCGATAGATTAGCTGTTTACCAGCTTCCAGACAAACCATCTGGATAGTAGAAGCGGGCAAGCGCGCTGTACCCGAGCTTCGCGGAGGGACATCCCCTGTCGAATATTGTGAACACTTCAGCATGGAGGGCTACCTGGTGGCGGAATCTTCTTCCTCGCATGCGCTTTGGGCTCGGCGGAGTAGATGTCCGATGTGCACTTTGTGGGCTGATAGCCAACGGCGCGACGATGAATAGGGAAACAGGCGTGAAAGGGCGTTCAGTAAACGAAAAAAATTTGCTTTGCGCTTTGCAATGGATTTGAGGGTCAACCTGAGGCTAAAACCTGTTCTTTTGCGCTGCTATTCACTGTTACTGTCGCGAATGGCTGGAGAGAATCGAAAAAGATCTTCAAAAAGGCTCTAAGAAACTTCCAGCTCGCGTGTCAATGAACTGTGAGAACAACCGAGATAGCCGGAGCGAAGGCGGGCTAAAGCCGTCTGATAAAGCATGATTGTGGCACGTCCTGAGGAAGGCATTGTGAGCCCACCGCGCCAGGAGTCGATTGAGGAGCTTTTTTCTGCTCTTGAATCGCCGCTGCTGAGTTATGCCTTGAAAATCCTGAGGGAACGAGAGCCATCGGAAGATGTTGTGCAGGAAGCATTCATGAAATTACACGCCCAGTTTGTGGAAGTGCGCGAGCCGCGAAAGTGGCTTTATCGGACGGTCCACAACCTGGCGCTAAACCACTTGCGGCAGGGGAACAAGATCGTGCCCTTGCGACCGGTGATGGAGGAGGGGAGCGGGGCTGGTTCGGAGTCGATCGATCCCGAACCTTTGCCCGATGAACAAATTGTGAGATTGGAAGGCATCGGAATGGTGCGCTTGAGCCTGGAGGCCCTCGATGAGAGAAGCCGGGAAGTGGTGAGGCTAAAGTTCAACGAGGACCTGTCCTACAAGCAAATCAGTGATCGGACCGGGCTGACCATCAGCCACGTGGGATATCTCCTCCACCATGCATTGAAAGCGGTGGCCGCAGAATTGGCCAAGACAGGATTGACGAAATGACACCTGAATTTCCCAAATCATCACGCGAGGAACAGGAGCTAAAAATTACGGCGCTGCTCATGGGCGAACTTTCCCCGGAGGAGGCGGACAAGGTCGAGGAAATGCTGAAGGCTGATGCTGGGTTGGCCGACCTGCACGAGCAGATGAAGGCGGCCTTGGGGTTAATTCGTGAGATGACAAGCCAGGGTGAGGAAGATCGCGCGGAGCCGGTGAAGCTGGCGGCGGGGCGGCGGGAAAAGCTACTTTCGACTTTCAGGGGCGAAAAATCCGAGGGAGCTACGAACGGACAGCCCATCGACTGGCGCACCTGGGGGGCTTTGGCTGCGATGGTGGTGGGCCTGCTCGGAGTGGCGGCCGTGGCTTTCAGATTCCTTTTGGAAGGGTCCGAGGATCGAGGATCGAGGGCTGAGAATCAGAGCCATATCAATGTCGATTGGATGAAGGGGCAAAAATCGAGCAATTATCGACGGGCAAAGAACGTTCCCGCCTCCACGAGTTTGCCAGCGAAGCCGCAGCAGCAGGATCAATCGGCAGATGGTCGAACGGTTTTGAGCTATTCCACCGATGGTACAATAGCTCTCAATGCGAAGTTGTATGGGGCGCCTGCAGAACCGCCGGGCGCGAAGCCAGGCGCCCACGGTGGGTCTGTTTTCCTCCCAACGGACTCGAATACCGGCGAGAAGCGCTTGGCGCAAGTCGAGGGCAGGGAGGAAACGAGGACTGCTCTAAAATTACCAGCAGGAATTTCGAGCGATCCTAGCCAAGCGAAGGCAGGAGAAAGGCCCACCGTTTTACATGGTGACACACCAGAGCCGGTGACGGCAGAAATCCATGTTGATGAGCAGAAATACAGGCTTGCAGGGGACATCGCCCAAAGAGGGATCGCGGACTTTGACGGCGATGGTCAGATCGCACTTCCCCCGGATTCAAAGAAATCAGAACGGTTTTCACCCATGCCGGAAGAAAACGGGGAAAAAGGGATCGGCCGAGGGAAGGCTGAGAATCGTAGCTCGTTCACCATGCGACTTGGGTCGATCGTAAACAAGGCGGCCTCTGATCCCGGCCCAAGCGGGGTCGGCAGGCCTGCGCTGGCAAATCCAGAGACCGGGGTTTCCGGTTCGCGGGAGCCTTCGAACACGATTCTATCAGTGAACGTCGGGGGTTACCTGCCAGTTCCCTCCGCGGCTGCCCCAAGGACCTCTCCCGCATGGTCGCCACCTGCGGGCGTTCCAGTTAACCGAACGGACTTGGGTTTGACGGTCGATTCGTTTGTTCCGCCACCTGCTGTTACGGCCGTTCCTGCGCCAGCAGCCCCGGGCCCGGAGCATTCGGCTCCGCCGAAGCCGGTTGGTGAGGCTCAAGTTGCCTCCGGCAGCAAGGTCCCAGCTCAGAATTCTGCCATCACTGGCAACTTTATCGGAACAGATCCGGCTTTGGCCCAAGTGACGGATGCCGAGAAGAAGGGACAAACGACGGTCATGTTCACCGTGGCAACAACGAATCTCAGCCAGCCTTTCGTAGTGGATGGCGGAGGGGTGGATTACAGCTTTGTCAACGGAGGGTCGCTGGTTCTCCCTGTGAGTACTAATTTCCACGTTGGCATTTCCGGGAGCCCCGCAGGTTTTGGACTGAATCCGACGCCGAGTCTTGGCTACCTCAACGGTGGGATGGGTGGAGGCATGGGAGGCCGAGGGAAGTTTGGAGAAGTGCCTAACCAGTGGTATGAGACCCAGCTTGGAAGGTATTCCGCGCGGCTCACTGATGATGATGATGCAGGTGGCTTGCGTTTTCTGCAGAACCCAGATTTGCAACAAGGACTGGAGAAGAATCAGGAGCTATCCAAGCGAACAGGAGTAACCCTGACGAAGCCCTTAGATCGGGAAAGTCGCTTTCAGACCGTAAAGGAGATTTCTGAAGGGGAAGGTCTCAATCAACTCGCGCAGCAGCAAAGCAGAGCAAAGCCGCAAGGACCTCAAATTGCGAATCCAGTGCCGAACGCAAATACTTTGCAAGAAACAGCAGCATCGCCCGACGGGAAATTGATGACGCAGGCGACCGGCACTGCACCTGCCAATCGTGAACTCGAATTGCGCGAGCGAGAACTTCAGAATGCCCTGGCAGCTAGAGAAAAGCTGAGCATGAGAATCATTCAGGAGGAGGTTGAGTATGCATTGCCGAAGCAGCGGATTGTTCAAATCATCGACCGCGCTGAGCCGAAGAAAGCCAATCTGTGGGATAAAGTTCGCGGGGACGTGGCTAGCACTGTTCGCATTAAGGTGGAGAAATATGGCTCGGATGTGGCGGGATTAGGCGCGGAGGGCTTTGGTGACGGAGGTTTCGACCCTTACTGGATCCAGGATCAGTTTGAAACGATTCAGTCCAAATCAGTGCTGTACAAAGTGATTGAGAAGCTGAAGCTGGATTCCGCATGGGGGCTTACAACTGAGCAAGCCTATAAATCGTTGCGGGATAAAATAGAAGCAAAACAG
>JAQGOV010000555.1 GCA_028293425.1 Verrucomicrobiales bacterium | reverse complement strand
CCAGGGGAGATCCGCATTCAATGGTGACATTGGCCGAGCAGGTCAGAGCGGGAGGAGTCGTATCCACCACCGTGATGGTCTGGCTGCAGGTGCTGAAGTTGCCGCACTGGTCAGTTGCACGCCAGGTGCGTGTCGCCACCAGGTTCGTCGGGCAGCCCACAGTCGCGGTATTGGTCACCGTGCCTTGGATCGTCAGGACGATGTTCGTTCCGTCGCAGATATCAAAGGCGCTCGGGGCCGCGAAGTTCCACGCCGATCCGCACTCGACTACCTGATTGCTTCCACAGGTTAACTGGGGCGCGATGGTGTCAACCACGGAAACGGTTTGCGTTATGGTTGAGGCGTTGCCGCAGCGGTCGAGCCCTCTCCAGACGCGAAGGGCGGTGAAGGTCCTGCCACAAACGGGGTTGGTGACAGTGCTTGCTATCTGAATGACCACGTTTGTGCCATCACAATTATCAAGGCCGGTTGGCGGAACAAAGGTCCATGCGGTGCCGCATTCCAAAACCAGGCTAAGGTCGCAGGTCAGCAACGGAGGGATGGTATCCCGGACGGTTATTGTTTGGTTGCAGGTAGCGGAATTGTTGCAGGCATCCGTGGCCCGATAGGTCCGAGTGATGGTGTAAACACAACCGAGGGTATTGGTTGTCTGGCCCAAAAATGTGACCGCCGCTCCGCCAGCCTCACTGCTGACCGTGACTGTTGCCGGGTCAGGAGGAGGCACATCGGTCAGACATTGGACGGTGATGTTTGAAGGGCAGGTCATGACCAACATTCCGCCACGCACGGAACAGGACGCCTGGTTGGTGGCCACCACAGTTGTAAGGAGGCAAACGTCGCTGGCACGAGCTGTCAGAGTGTCAGCGATAGAGCAATCCGGCCAATTGGCGGGCACAAGGTAGCTACCAGTGAAGGTCCGTGACTGACCAATGTCCAAAAAACCGAAGTTTGTGACGGAAGTGTTATTGGTTGGACGATTATTCAAAATAACAACATTGGTCAACCGAACATTGCCAACGTTTTGAACAATTCCGGTGAACGTGAGGAGACTCCCCGGAAGAGTTTGAGCGGTGGGGCAAAACTTAGTTACGAGCAATGCAGGTGAGTTGGTAACAGCGCAAACTGCTGACGCGGAATTCGCTACCTGAACACCACAAATGGTAGTACCGCGTGCGGTTAAAGTATCTAATACGCTGCAAACATTGGTTGGAGCGGGATAGCTTCCGGTAAAGCAAAGGCTTTGGCCCACTTCCAGTCGCGCAAAAGTGGTTACGATAGTGTTTGCAACAGGCCGATCGTTGAGAATAACAACATTGGTGAGAGCCACGTTTCCACTATTACTTACACAACCGCTAAAGACCAACGGTTGACCGGGGCCTACCGCCGGACCGCAGACTTTGGTGACCACGATGCCAGGAGTCAGGAGGTTGGAACAAGTGGCAGTTGCTGAGTTCGTTACCCAGAGGAAGAGTTCATCCCGGCCGTACGCCCTAAAGACGTCGGTCGTGGGCGCGCAGGGATTTGGAGCCAGATAGGTATTCGTGAAGGTGACGGTTTCATTGCTGACGAGGGTGATGGGACCCAGGACAGGAAGGAAAACTCCGTTCACAAGGTTAGAAACAGTGACGTCAAACAGAGTAGTGTTCCCACAGTTTTGAACGGTACCAATAGCGGTCAACAAACCATTTTCTCCAATTGCATTGATGCATGACTTGGTGACACAGATGGACGGCCTTAAGATAGTGATTTGAGCAGGGATGGTATTCGTGAAAAACTGCGCCACACCAGTACCGGCATTGGTGCTGTCGTGGTTGTCCCTGTAAACCGCTTGAGCATCATCGGTTAAGGTATTCCCGTCAATGGCCAGGACTTGGTAAGAATTAGTAACTGTTACCTGGGTATTTGTATCGCCTGGGGCGGCCGGGTTGAATGGTTGAGTGAGTGTAATTGGATTGAAAAGCAATCGATTGGTTACATTCCCCACAGGGATCGGGTGATGGATGATGTCAAGAATGTTCGTGATGGTTATTGTATCCCCATTTGCAATCGGCGTGAGGCCATTATAGATACCATCTTGGCTGCTCACCCTAATCCTAGTTAAAATAAAGTCTCCGACATGTGCTTTTGTCCCAGCCGCAATTCCAGTGCCAGGATCAATTCTTTGCACTGACTTGAATACACCGCCACCGTGATTAGTGGTTATTGCTGCGAGACCGTCTTGGCAAAAGAGCCGAAGGAGCAGCACCAAAACAATAAGGTTAGAAAAAAGGGAACTTAAAACACCTTTTGCCGGCATAGACTCACCAGCCGCAACCGGGCTCGTACACAATAACTTCATAGGATTAGCCTTTCTGAGGGGCAAACGCAATTACGGGAGCATTTTGACCCGATAAAAACAACGGACCGCCTGATTTGGATTACTAAACTGAAGAATATTATTGCCGTTGTAAATCGTCGCCACCGGCTTCCACTGGACCATGTCTTCAGAACTTTCGATTACATAATTTCTGTCTAACTCACCTGAAATCGTCATCGTATTGTTTCCGGAAGGCTGGGCAGCTAATTTCAGCACACGCGGAGAAATTGGGAACGAGCCCGGAATGCAAAGAATCACACAAGCCTGGCCTGCATCTCCCCCTGTTTTGGTTTGGTCACCATCATGAACGATCACTTGAGCACGATAAGTATGCCCGGGAGTTAAGTTAAGTTCGCTCACATTCCATCGGACTTCGGCCCCATAGCCTTCGTTATTCAAACCGGAGGGCGCCGGATCACCAGAACCAAGGTCCCAATCATTTTGGGAAGGATTGCTATCAGACACAACGGTCACTTTGGCAGGTGAAACTGTCTGGTCCACCTTCCGGACCGCACCCTTCCACGTACCAAATACCGCATGAGGCGGAATGCCTGTGCCCCCCGCCTGCCAATCGCCGGTCAAACTGTTCGGATCAGTGGTAATGTCAGTGAGGAACAGCGCTGGAAAAATTGGACGGCCCAACACATCGGTTCCTGCTTGCGCGCCGGTAATCTCGGTAGTCCCAACTTGCGGATGAAAAGCGCTTCCCGGACTTGAACCTAATTGGCTAATCGGATAGTCGTTGGTGACGCTGCCGCCGGATGTTTTGACAATGACTTCGCGCACTCCAAGCATAAGAGCTTCCTCATCGTTGTACCACACCTTTATAGTGTCGGTTGCACCGAGCGGGCTCGCGCTAAAGCCGCGCAAAACTTCATTTTCGTTGAAGTCAATAGAGGTCAAGGGGTTGGAACTGGAAAATGGATAACGCAGATCACAAGAAGGGCAATACATGACAAGCCCTGCGTCAATGGTAAGGTTGGTTTGCAGAGTTCCCAACGTAATACAAGGGGAAGTGTTAGTGACGAAATCACTATCAACATTGTCATCCCCAGCATTCGGCGTCGTAAACACGAAACCGGTTGGCAAGACGACTTTCACTCGGTAGTTGCCAGGCAACAGGTTTGTGAACATGTAGAACCCGTTATTGTCTGTATGAATTACCGCTAAACTTGGCGCCTTGGCGGAACAGTCGGTCAGGCGCACTTCCACATTGGGCACGCCTGGTTCGCCGGGATCTTGAAACCCATTGCCGTTAAGGTCCTGCCACACGAAGTCTCCAAGGGCAGAAGGCTCGCAAACGATGATGTCGATATTAAAATCTCCCTGCCCGGTTTGCGGAAAGCTACCCACAGCAGGCTGTTGAACGACTGTCCATGTGAACCATCCAGAGGCTCCGAAGTTCACGTTTTTGTCATTGGCCCCGAACCCAACCTGGAAGGCCGGACCGTATCGCACGATATTTAAGACCGCGTTCGAATAAATTCCAAAACCTGTCAGGGTGCCGGAAAAGTCGGTATAATAATGCCAAGTGCTGGTATCTATTGGGCCGCCGTTTTCGATGTAAGCGGACGGAATCAGGTCCTTCTTTGGACTTCCGGGAGGAGGAGTGGTCGTCAGCCCGCTCAGGGTGACATTCACCACAAAGCCACTGGTCAGGTTAGTCAGGCTGCGAACCGTGCCGGTGAGTCGAGCCGTGCCGTCGCCGTTCTCGGTAAAAGAACCAGGCTCAGGAAAAAAGATTAGATTTGTGGAGATGCCCGGCAACCATAATGCATGATCGGAGCCACCATGGTTGTAAACGGGGCTGCTGACGGCTCGTATCACACAGAAAGTATTATTTGTCGTGCCGCCCGGTACAAAAATTTGGCCTGGCACGGTCAAAAAGAAAGGAAGCGGATTCCCGCCCGCACCGCTGAATGTATCGGTACCTCCAGCGAAAGCAGCGTCGGTAAGCAAGCCATTAGGAAGAGAATCGTCTCCAGGTAGGACGGTGGTATTATAGGTGAACTCCACAAAGGCACCGACTGGATCCACTAGAAAAGAAGGAATGGTAAGGGGCCCTGACAAAAGGTTCGGGCTTTGCTCAGTTCCGCTCGCGTGATAAACGACATCATAGAGGTTCGTGATGATTAAATTATCCCCGAACTCATCTAGGTTGATGATCGTGATTGTTGTCACGACCTGCTCACCTACCCTTGCCTCGGCCGTCCCACTAGGACCACGCGGATTCTTTAAAAGCACAGCTCCGTGAAAGACCTGAGCTTGCGCTTGAGGACCACACAGAATGCCAACTGCCAAAGCAAACATTGCCACTGCAATGCCGAACCACCGAGTACATGTCTTCATAACTTCCTTATCACTGCGTTGGCCGTCCTTGGCACGAAACACCGCTCCTTCGAATTTTTTGGATTTCCTACTGAGCCACGATTAACGGCCTGAGCTAAGTCGTTAATTAAAGTAAAAGCAAGTAAAACTTACGGATACTGTCAGGAAAAGTACTACCCTTTCTCTAGTTATAATACGTAAAAAAGCGCACTGAATAATACGTAGTCACGGCCTGAGACTAAGTTGTCTGCCCAATCCTCTGGAAATTCTTGGAGCATAGACCGGTTAGCTTTTACTCGAAACCCATCTCAATGCGAGGTTGGGTATGAGTTTGGAAAGCCAAGTGTTACGCGTGTACCAAGTGAGCGTTTTCCAGGATTGAGTTTTGAAATGGGTTCCACAAAGTTGCATGCATTCATGAACCAACTAGAGGCATATTTTAGAGGGTGGGCAAAACCGGGTCCGGTCCCCCCGGGAGCAAAAAGCGGAGAGCCCACTCCCGAACCGGGTGAAACGCTCGACGCCATCAGCGGGTATTACCGCCTGTTCCAATTGGAGAAAGGTCACCGTTTTTCCACGGATGATGTTCTGACGGCCTGGTATGGGACGAGTTGGTGCCCGAGCGCACGGACAGTTCTCGACCTCGGGAGCGGCATTGGAACGGTTGGAATGATTGCGGCGTGGAGATTGCCAGGGGCTCATTTTGTAACGGTAGAGGCGCAGGAGGAAAGCATACGGCTGGCTCGGAAGTCCGCGCGATGGAATGGGCTGGAGGGACGGTATGAAATCCGGCAAGGAGATTTTCGGGACCCGGCCATTTTAAAACCGGAGGAGAAATTCGATTTGGTGCTGGGGAGCCCGCCTTATTTTCCGCTCGGAACAGGAGTGGAGGGCGACCATCCGCAGAAAGTTGCCTGCCGTTTCGAAGTGCGTGGCACCGTTGCAGATTATTGCACAACCGCCACCGCACACCTAGAGCTCGGGGGCTTCTTCGCGTGCGTGTTTCCGATCTCGCCAGCAGAACAAGCAGAGCGCGTGCGTGAGGGAGCTCGCTTGGCGGGGCTCACTATTGTTCGACTCAGGCCGGTGACATTGCGAGAAGGGGAACGCCCGCTACTGGCCTTATTTGGAATGATGCGGTCCGAAGATTTGCCAGAGTCGAACAGGGCAAGAACCTGGAACGAGCCCGAGCTCATCATTCGCACGAAAGAGGGTACGGTCCACCCGGAGTATTCCGCCGTGAAGCTCGCTTTTGGTTTCCCGCCGTAGCCGCTACCGATCGGGAGTTGCAAGTGGACTCCACCGGTTGGAGCTTACTTCTGCTCAGTTTTCTTTGTCTCGCCAGGCGGCAACACTTTTCCAAGTGCGTGATCCGAAGGCTTCAGACCACGTCGGTATCCACTAAACCCATAAATGGTTGGCTCATACTTATCCACTACGTCTACGTCAGCCTTTGCAGGAACGTCCAAACCAAGGCCCCAATAAACGCCATTCACAACCAACCGCCGCAAGGCTTCGTTCGTCAGGTCGCTAGCCGCCGCCATGGTCGTGCACAGAATTTTATTCTCCTTGCCTGAAGGATTTTGATAAACTCGGCTCCAGACAACAGGCATCATCGGCTCGTTCACGTCCTGTTCCTGTTTATCCGTCGCTCGCTTCTTCTGGTAAACAGCGGGTGGATCGGTGGGACTCATTCCTTTCAGAACCTGGCCTCTCACCAAAATCTTCGAATCCGGCGTCGGATAGGCTTCGTAAACATCGGTCGTTCCAAAAATGTCCTCGACTCCGCGCAATAACGGATCGTTTTTTGCATTGGGTTCAAGGATGCCCTTGGTTGCCTCGCGTTTATGGTTTCCCCAGTGATTCACCCAGGTTTCCCCGAGGACTTGTTTTCCGAACCCGCCTTTGGTGCCATAATTCCATTTTTCCCAAGGGCTGCCTTTGGAGAAACCATTGAATGCGTGGGTGCTGGTCCGCAGCGCTACGATTGGAACCCCCCGGTTGATAGCTCCCTCAAAATGTTTCATCGCATCCTCACCCCAATGCCGGAACCGCAGCAGCATCACGATCGCATCTGCGCTATCCAGCGCCTCCGCTCCGGGCAGGCTGGCGGACAAATCTGGATTAATCGTCCCGTCCTTATCGACCGCAAAAAGCACCGTGCATTTGAACCCATGACGCTGGCTTAAAATTTTGGCCAGCATCGGCAGCGCCTCCTCGCTCCGGTACTCCTCATCCCCACTCAGAAAGACGATGTGCTTCCCCTTGCCGGGTCCGTCCTTGCCCTCATAGGAGATCCAATCCTCTGCAAAGCCAAACGAGGGGATCAGAGCGGCCAAGGCAAAAGCCAGGAAAGAGATGGATCTCATAATCATGCGCATGTGAGTAGTCTGCTACCATGGATGCTCCCGGCAAGATTTTATTCGACCAAAGTAGCCTCCGAATGTCCACGATTTTCCTTGGCTTAAAACCTGCTGTCACGTTTACGCAAAAGCGCGGCCTTTGCTTAACAAGATGCAAAATCTCTTTGGAAATACGCGACGTCTGGATGCAGCCCTCCAGTTTGCATTGATCGCAGCCGTTGTGGCTGTCTTTTGGCCCGTCGTGCAGGCTGACTTTGTCCATTGGGATGACGGAAGCCTGATTCTGAACAATCCGCACCTTCGGCTGAGCTGGGCAAACCTCCGTTGGATGTTTACTGACACCAGCTATACTCAACGATACCTGCCGCTCGGCTGGCTCAGCTACTCCGTCGACCAAACCTTTTTCCATGGTTCAGCTTTCAGTTATCATCTGGGAAATCTGCTCCTTCACATTGCCAACACTCTGCTGGTCTACATGATCGTCAAGAGGCTGGTTCAATTCCGCGCATCCGCTTCCGTAAATTCCACGCTCGCCCTCGTCGCCCCGGCAACTGGTGCGCTCTGCTGGTCACTGAATCCGTTGCGAGCCGAACCGATTGCCTGGGCCTCTTCCCGGATTTACTGTGTGGCATCATTGTTCTTCTTTTTATCTCTTATTTTTTATGTTGGCCGCCCTGGTGCGAATGGAAAAGTCGAAAGCCGGCATCCCTGGCTATCCGCTTTCCTCTTCGGTTGCTCTCTCCTTACCTATCCCATTGCGCTGGGGGGCCTCGCGGTTTTCGTGCTGCTGGACATTGGTCCCTTGCGCCGGTTGTCGGCAAATCCGCGACACTGGTGGGCTTTGGATTCCCGAAAAGTCTGGCTGGAAAAAGCGGCGTTTCTTCTCCCGGCGGCCATCATGTTCGGAGCAAATTTACTGGCCCGATTTAATTACCCCAAAGTTTATCCTGTAGTTACCCTCCATGAATTCGGTTTGGCCGCTCGCGCCATTCAAGCCCTTTGGGTTTTCTCCTGGTTTGTTTGGAAGCCATGGTTGCCAATCGGCTTGGCCCCAAAATATCCCGACCTGCTCACGAACACTCCTTTTACGGTCGAACATATCGCTGCCGCTGCGCTGGTTTTGGGCATTACCTTGCTCCTGATCTCCAGACGCCGCGTTTGGTCCGGCGTGCTGATTGCCTGGATGTGCCACCTTGCCTTGCTCCTGCCCCTTACAGGGGTGACGGAGCACCCCCATCATACTTTTGATCGATACGGCTACATTGTCGGCGCTGTTTGGGCAGTCGTCATTGCCGGCACACTCCTTCGCTTGGGCGAATCGCAAACCGCTGCTTCCGAATCTCTGCCCTCGAGGTTTCAACCTTTAACCATAGGACTCTCCTTTGCCTTGCTGATCGCCACATGGTTCGGCTTGCTTGCCCAAGACCAAGCCGGCATCTGGAACAACAGCTTCAGCTTGCAAACCCGGATCGCTGCTTCCTACGGCAACCGTCCTGAGGCTGCCGTCCACAATGTAAAAGCCGCGGAGTACATGATGGAACTCCATCGCCCTGTTGAGGCAGAAGTGGCCCTCCGTCGTGCAATCGCAATCAGTCCAGAGGTCCCGGTTACATGGGCCTTGCTCGGAGATGCCTTGAGCGATCAGAATCGGCTCCCTGAAGCCATTCCCATCTATCAGCGTGCTCTCACCCTGGATACCAATCTGATTACTGTGCGACAAAGCCTCGGTGTCACCCTCGGCATGGCCAATCGTCACGAGGAAGCCATGGCCCAATTTGCCGAGCTACTCCGCCGCGAGCCCAACAACGCTTCCGCGCACCGCAACATGGCCGCTGCCCTGCACAGCCTTGGTCGGGAAGACGAAGCCCAAAAGCATCTTGCCGAATATCGGCGGCTTCAGAAACCAAAGCCGGAAAAGTCCTAATATTGCCGCTCCCCTTACCCCCCCGCCATTGCGCCAACGATCAGCAAGGGTTCCTCTCCCTTCACGACTGATTCAGGCAAAACGAATTCGGGCTCTTCATGGGATAAATCCTCTTTGCAAGCATAGAACCGGATGAACGGACGACGCCGTAACGTCTCATGCTCCCGAATAGTTCCACATAAGACGGGATGCCGCGCTTCCAGCGCATCCAAAACTGCCTTAAGCGACACGGCTCCTTCCAATTCCAGCCAGACCTCGCATTCTATTTTCGCCAGGGTCCGTAAGTGATACGGCAACACGACTCGGATCATGGCAACGTCTGCACCTCAACCGACAGCACGGCTGGAAGATCCCGCACAATTGGCTCCCACGAATCTCCACTGTTCGCCGACGCATACACCTGACCACCAGTGGTGCCGAAATAAACGCCGCATGGTTCCAAAGAATCCACCGCCATGGCGTCGCGAAGCACATTCACGTAACAATCCTTTTGCGGGAGCCCTTTCGTCAGCCCCTCCCATTCGTTGCCGCCAGTTTTGCTTCGATAGACCCGCAGCTTGCCATCCGGCGGATAATGCTCCGAATCGCTCTTGATGGGCACAACGTAAATTGTCTCCGGCTCATGGGCGTGCACATCGATGGGAAAACCAAAGTCCGAGGGCAAATTCCCGCTCACCTCGTGCCATGATTCTCCGGCGTTGTCGCTCCGCATTACGTCCCAGTGCTTCTGCATATACAACACGTCAGGTCGTGAGGGGTGCATGGCGATGCGATGAACGCAGTGTCCGACTTCCGCATCAGGATCCGGTAGTTCGAAATTCGATTTCAATCCCCGGTTCACTGGACGCCATGTTTGGCCGCCATCCTCTGTTCGGAAAGCCCCTGCCGCGGAAATCGCTATAAAGATTCGCTCTGGCTTCTTGGGGTCGATGATGATTGTATGCAGGCCCATACCGCCGGCACCTGGCTGCCAAAGGTGGCCCTTGGCGTCCCGCAACCCAGGCAGTTCCTGCCAAGTTCGGCCGCCATCCTGTGTGCGGAACAATGCTGCATCCTCCACGCCGGCGTAGACGGTTTCCGGATCGATCGGTGAAGGTTCCAGGTGCCACACTCGCTTGAACTCCCATGGATGTTGGGTGCCATCGTACCACTTATGCGTTCCAGGAGTGCCCTCATATTTGAACTCATTCCCGACGGGTTCCCACGACTTGCCTCCATCATTCGAGCGCTGGATCACTTGGCCGAACCAGCCGCTGGATTGCGAGGCGTACAAACGATTGGGGTCCACCGGCGAACCCTTCACGT
The DNA here is from genome assembly GCA_028293425.1 of Verrucomicrobiales bacterium. Lineage (GTDB taxonomy): Bacteria > Verrucomicrobiota > Verrucomicrobiia > Limisphaerales > JAQGOV01 > JAQGOV01. Next base: position 13,691 of record JAQGOV010000555.1, on the reverse strand, counting down.
GATAAATCTCCCAGCCAGGAAAATGCGGGCCATTTACTTCCCAGTCCGCGCGCTTGCCGTCGGAGGTCAGAACAAATGCTCCCTTTTTCGTGCCTACCAGTACTCGTACTTTGCTCATATTTAATCATGTCAATGGCTACCGTCATATCACGCACACTGCCATACATCAAAAGTCGGTCATCCGGGTTTTGGAATGCACGTTTATTGTTTTCCTGCCAAGGCGTCGGCGCGCATCTCGGCGGCGATGGGACATTCTCCAGCAACTGGTCGCACCTCCACCCGGATTCCGTACGCGAGACCCGGGCATTGACGCGCGATGGCAACCGCTTCATCCATCGTGTTCACCTTCAGCAAGAAATATCCGCCGATTGTCTCCTTCGACTCTGCGAATGGGCCATCGGAAACAATCGGATTCTTTCCAGAGACAATCTTGCCTTCTGGCTCCAGCGGGTTGCCGGCGACGGCGGTTCCCTCGTCCATCAACCCTCGGAACCAGTTCATCCAGTTCTCCCCAATCTTTTGCATCTCCTCCGGTGACAAGCCTTTATACCAATCGGTACCGCGGAAGATAAGCATGTAACCATTCTTTGATTGATCGCTCATAAATGTGTTTTTCTTTGATTCAATTTTACTTCTGCCGCATGTACAACGAAAAAGCAGTCCAGTTCAGGACACGGCGGAGTTATGTTTTTCAGTGTTCCGCGGCTCGCGCCGGTTTCGATCATTTTGCCTTCGCGTTGGGCTCCCAAATAGCGAATGTATTATTCTCCGTGTCCTGGCAAATTGCCAGATAACCCATTTTCGGTACGGCGGTCTTAGGCTTACAAATCTTTCCACCCAATTTCTCCACCTTTGTTAAATACCGACTCACCGAGGGCACCAACACATATTGAGTGATCGCATGTGAGGTATGCATCCGCTTCATCAACGCGCCATCCGGAGTCTGGTCGCCCCCGCCCGTGTTAATATGCCAATAGTCGGCCATTTCAGGCATCGGTTTGATTTCCCAGCCAAACAGCTTTCCGTAGAACTTGCTGGCGCGTTCCATGTTGTCGGCTGCAATGTCAAACCAGACGATGCTGGCCGGTGGGGTTTTAGCTGCTTTCTTGGTTTTGCTCATAGTATCAATAGGTGTCCAATTCAATTTTGCTTTTGCCATAATTACAACGAAAAAAGGGTTCGCATTTAAGGCCGAGAATCCTCCTGTGCTATCTTTAGGATTTTACCTCCCTTTCGATCGGGATCCAAAAGGTTAAGTTGCATGTATGAAATACACCATTCTTATTCTGTTGGCTGCGGCACTCGTTACAGGCTGCGACAGGCACCAAGGTGCTACAGGAAATGATTCAGACACTGTTAAAGGTTCTGTGAATCAGCAGAAGGATGCTGTTGATTCGGCGGCCAAGGACGCTAAAAAGCAAGCTGAGGCAGATGCCGACGTGGAAAAAGCCCGGATTGAAGCCAAGAAAGATGCTGCCAAAGCACAATTGGACGCTGACAAGAAAAAGGTCGAAGCCGAGGCTCATGTGGATAAAGCGAAGCGGGACGCTGCAGATAAATAAACTACGGAGAACGCGTTGCTTTAAAATTCCTTATTATCGGACGCGGAGCCCCGACCAACAGTTATTCGGAAAAATAAAAGGGTGATGCAGTCTAAAACCGCATCACCTTTCCTATTGAGGATGAGCCCGCTGTTTGTCAGTAGGTGCCTCCATTTGACAGTTACGAAGCATGACCGGCTTTTCGGCCGTGCCCGACGCTCGCAGTGGCAAGATGCGAAATAATCTGGTGTTTTGGCGAGCCCGTGGTCACGACCGAAGTGAGTGTTCCCGACTGAGGCCTCAGGGCCGGCTGCGACCCTCGCGGTCGCCAGACCAGTGCGGCGCTTGTTGCGGCTGGCGAGTTGGCCTGGAATAGGACGGCGGCTGCGGCGTGCGCACGTTTCGCGTTTCTACGCGAGGGTTATGGTCCACCGGAGCAGGCGCCGGTTCCCGATGTGTGGGCCAGTTCGCACGGCCACGGTCATTGCGATTATTGATGACGGTCGTGTTGTTCACCACTGTGACGTGCTCCCGTTCGTTTGGCTGATGATACCACCAATTGTTTGGCCGCGGATTATTCCGCCGCCATTCAACGACCCGGTGATCCCGCCAGTCCACGTCGTGGTTAAGCCAAGACCCAATAGTGACGCCGAGGCCGAAGGAGACATATACGCCGGGCCGAGAGGCTGGCTGGGTGTAGACAACCTGGGGTTGGTAAACCGGCACATAGATGACCTGCGGATTGGCAGGGACGACCTCAATGACACCGTTATTATTGTAAACGGTTTGTTGCGGAGAGGACTGCAAGTTTCCCATGCTCATGGCCCGGTAACGCAACCTTTGGATGGCGTTCATGACGTCCGCCTGCTGGAAAGTGTAGGCCTGGCCCACATCAGTGGTCCAGGCCAGGTTGGTATCCATCCAACGCAAGAGTTCAGGATACCGGGCCAACGCTTTGACACTGGGGTCCCAGGGCTGCTGATCGATCACATCCAGGCTCATCCCCTGCTGCACATAGCGATCCGCCATCACGATCTGCGAAGGCAGGGTCGCGGCCGGCAGGATCTGCGCAATCAATGGGTCTGGGTAAAGGGCCACCGGACCAAGCAACTGGTCCAACTGCTCAGGTGACCTGGCTGCGATAGAGGCAGCAATTGGCTGAGCCACCTGGGATTTTACCTGCAGAGCAGGTATGGCCAAGGCAAGCAATCCAGCGGCTAGGACTACAATACGTCTCATAAACTTTCTTTCGTTTCAATGGCGGTTCGCCACCCGCATTCCATGCATGGTTTCTTCAGTTAAGTGTTTTCCGTCTCCAACCTACCCTCGTCCTGTTTTCTTTGGCTCTCTCCTGAGAATTTTAAAAAGTTTAACGCCAATGGCCGCCCATCCAAACATAGCCCCCACGACGGTGAGCCCAATAACCGTTTACCCAGACGGCCTGGGGATGCGGGCGATGAAGATAAACCCCGCTCACCCAAACCCAGCGGCCCTGCCAAGTCCAATACCCGGGCACCCAATAGAATCCCGGTCCAGGGGAGGCGGGTATAACTTCCACCTGCGGGACAGGCGGCTGTGGAGCGACGACGAGTGGCGGCGAAGTGGCGGTCGTAACCACAGGCGGAGGTGTTGTCGGCATGGCAACGGGAGCAGCTGGGGCAACCGGTGCCGAGAGCGCGGCATTGATGGCTTCGTTCGCCACGGGAACCTGCTGGACGGCAGGCGGCGGTGTCGTTTGATACACTTTTGTGGGTGGATAAACGGGGGCCGAATATACCGGTTGGTATACGGTCGTCCCCTGATAAACGGGCACTCTCCGGACCTCGCGGTGCTCGGCGCAACCTGCTGCGAATAAGGCTATTACACTAGCCCCACCGGCCATGAATAAGCACTGTTTCGTCATATATATCCAGACGTTGCCCGGCCCAAAAGGTTACCTATGAGAAAACCGCGCAAATTTCCTTCTTTACAACTTTTAATGCTGAATTGGGGAGTGTTTGGGTCGGTAACGGGCCCCATACAATTGCAGATGGCCCGATTTTATGCTCTATTTCACAACCATAAGGTCTTTTACCCCGGAAAACCTGCGATTCACCCCTGGTTTTTTGAGGGCTGGCTAGTTTTCTGATAAGCTCCGCGCATGTACCGGTTGAACCGAACGGTTATCCCCTGTACAACGCAGGTATCGAAATGAGCCCCGAAGGTCCTATACCGCCAGAGCCTGTGCGGAAGAAATATGTGCGCGCTGTAGGTCCGCGACTGCGGGTGCTGCTCCTTGCCATTTTTGCAATGTTTGCGCTTCTCGGCGCGAATTCGCTTTATTTATCATCCATCACCTTCCTGGGCTGGGCCAAGGGCCTTTCCTACGAAAACTATTTTTACCAATTCATGTTCCTCGCCCACCTTGTGCTGGGCCTTTTGTTTGTTTTACCCGTCATTGTTTTTGGAATCATCCATATTAAGAATTCCCACGATCGGCCCAATCGTCGGGCGGTGCGGGTGGGCTATGCTTTGTTCGTGATCAGTTTGGTGCTGCTATTTACAGGCATTGCACTGATGCGGGTGGAGGGCTTTCAAATAAAGAACCCGGCGGTGCGCTCGGCAAATTATTGGGCCCATGTCATCGCGCCCCTGCTGGCGGTTTGGCTCTACATTCTGCATCGGCTGGCAGGTCCCCGAATCAAGTGGAAGGTGGGGCTAAGCTGGGCAGCGACTGTGGCGGTCGTCGTTCTTGGAATGGTGGTGCTCCATTCTCAGGATCCTCGGAAATGGAATCAGGCCGGTCCCGCTGAAGGCACCAATTACTTCCATCCATCGCTTGTGCGAACTACGACAGGCAATTTTATACCGGCCCGAACGCTCATGATGGATGACTATTGCATGAAATGTCACGAGGACGCTTATAAAGGCTGGTTCCACAGCTCACATCATTTCAGCTCGTTTAACAACAAGCCGTATTTGTTCAGCGTGCGGGAAACCCGCAAGGTGTCCCTGGAACGAGATGGCAATGTAAAAGCTTCGCGCTGGTGCGCGGGCTGCCATGACTTGGTGCCGTTCCTGAGCGGGGCGTTTGATGACCCTAATTTTGATTTAGAAAAGCATCCTACATCCCAGGCCGGGATTACATGCACCGCTTGCCATGCGATCACCCACATCAACAGCACGCGCGGAAACGCCGATTACACGATTGAGGAGCCGATTCATTATCCCTTTGCCTTCAGTTCGAACAACGTGCTCCGATTCATCAATGAGCAACTGGTTAAAGCGAAGCCGGAGTTTCATAAGAAAACGTTTCTCAAGCCGCTGCATCAAACGGCCGAGTTCTGCTCCACCTGCCACAAGGTAAGCATTCCCGCTGAGCTGACGAAGTACAAGGACTTCCTGCGTGGCCAAAATTCGTACGACACCTATTTGTTGAGCGGGGTTTCAGGCCACAGCGCCCGGAGCTTTTATTATCCAGAACACGCCCAGGAGAATTGCAACGGATGCCATATGCCCATTCAGGCTTCCGGAGATTTTGGCGCGAAATTCTTCAACAACACAAACCGGCTCAGCATCCATAACCACCTCTTTCCCGCGGCCAACACGGGCATCGCCCATATGCGCGGCGAACCCGCCATCGTAAAGGCACACGAGGACTATCTTAAAGGCTCGGTTCGAGTGGACATTTTCGGAGTGAAAGAAGACGGCCGGATTGATGGAGCACTCCAAGCGCCCATTCGTCCTAAAATCCCCACTTTGAAGCGGGGAAAGAAATACCTGCTTGAAACAGTGATCCGAACTGTCCGCCTCGGGCACCCTTTTACGCAGGGGACGACTGATTCGAATGAGATTTGGGTGGATGCGCAGCTTGCAAGCGGCTCACGGGTCGTGGGCCGCAGTGGGGGCATGGGGGACCTTAACTCCGTAGATCCGTGGTCGCATTTCTTAAACGTATTTATGCTCGATCGCGAAGGAAACCGAATTGATCGCCGCAACCCACAGGATATTTTCACACCACTCTACAATCACCAAATCCCACCTGGAGCTGGGCAGGTTGCGCACTACAGCTTTACCGTGCCTGAAGATCTAAGCGAGCCACTGACGGTACAAGTGAAGCTCCAATATCGCAAATTTGACACCACTTATATGCAGTATGTATTCGGGAAGGATTATACAAACGACTTGCCAATCGTAACGATTAGCTCCGATCGAGTGACTTTCCCGGTGGAAGGGGCGGCTGGGAGCCTCACTCTCGCAACAAACCAAGTTTCACCCATCGTGGAATGGCAACGGTGGAATGATTACGGCATCGGTTTGTTCCTGGAAGGAGACAAAGGGAGCGAGAAAGGCGAATTGATTCAGGCGGCAGAAGCCTTTGCCCAGGTGGAGAAACTCGGCCGGCCCGACGGCCCGCTCAACCTGGCGCGGGTTTATTTTAAAGAAGGACGCCTGGAGGAGGCCGTCTCCGCACTGCAGCGCGCAGCTAAAACAGAGCCGCCGGCGCCGCGCTGGACGATAGCCTGGTTGAACGGCCTCGTGAATAAACAGAACGGCTTCCTAGACAAGGCAATTACGGAATTCCGCAGCATCCTGGAGGATCGCTACCCGGAACTCGACAATCGGGGATTTGATTTCAGCAAGGATTACGAAGTCATCAACGAGCTAGGCCAGACGCTGGTAGAACGCTCGAAACAGGAACGGGGGGAGGCGAACAAACCGCAGCGGGAAGCTTTCCTGAAATTAGCAGCAGAACAATTCGAGAGAACGCTGGGGCTTGATTCGGAAAACCTGACAGCACACTGGAATCTTTACCTCATCCAGGATCAACTCAGAGACAGCAAGGCGGCAGAAGAACACCGCCGCCTGCACGAGCGCTATCGGCCTGATGACAATGCGCGCGACCGGGCTATCGCCATTCAACGACGCAAGAACCCCGCCGCCGACAACGCAGCCCAGGCAACGGTAATTTATCCCCTGCAAAGGCCGGGTGCTCCAGGCCTGCCTGCGCAACCAAAGCAGACGGCCCAAATCGAAGCGCCAGTCCAAAGATAAGCCGATGAAACACGACGAGCATTCCGCATCAAGCAAACCGAAGGTACAAAAGCCAGGCTCCGCCGGGGTCGAGGAACGCGAAGAGGAAGTGGTGCATCTCGACGAGCGCGCAGTGGGCCGCGCGTTCCGGTGGTCAGCCATGGCCTTTGTCGGGATCGTGGTGCTTGCGGCCGGTGTCGTCTGGTACGCCAAGCGCAAACCAGCCAAAGAAGCTCCCCGGCTCACCCAAATCACGGCTCCTTCAGCCCCGGTCCAAGCAAAAACTGAAATGCCCTCAATCCAATTCCGGGACATAACGGCGGAATCGGGAATTCATTTCGTGCATTACAATGGCGCCTATGGTGACAAGTTGCTTCCCGAGACTATGGGCAGCGGGGCGGCATTTTTCGACTTTGACAACGATGGCGACCAAGATCTTCTGCTGGTGAACTCCGCCGATTGGCCTTGGCACAAAAGAGACGGACAAAAGCCCCCAACCATGGCACTCTACCGCAATGATGGCCGAGGCCATTTTGAGGACGTGACTGCTGGGTCCGGGCTCGACGTTTCCTTTTACGGAATGGGGGTAGCAGTTGGTGATTATGACAACGATGGAAAAACAGATCTCTTCATCACTGCCGTGGGCGGAAACCACTTATTCCACAATGAAGGCAATGGAAAATTTAAAGAACTCAGCGGCCCGGCCGGGGTAGGCGGTTCGCCCAAAGAATGGAGCACGTGTGCCGCATGGATTGATTACGACAACGATGGCAAGCTGGACCTTTTCGTCGGTAATTACGTTCGATGGTCCCGCGAGATCGATCAGGAAGTTGGCTACAAGCTGACCGGGGTCGGACGGGCCTACGGTCAACCGATGAATTTTGAAGGGACGTATCCGTGCCTGTACCATAATGAAGGGAATGGAACATTTAAAGATGTTTCGGCGGCCAGCGGCATGCAGATCAAGAACCCCAGCACTGGGGTGCCGACTGCAAAAACACTTGGTGTGGCCCCAGTGGATATTGATGGCGACGGCTTTATCGACCTGATCGTGGCCAATGATACGGTACAGAATTTCGTGTTCCACAACGAGCGGAATGGCACATTCAAGGAGATCGGCGGCTCTTCCGGAATTGCCTTTGATTCTTATGGAGCGACACGCGGGGCCATGGGAATTGATGCTGCCCGTTATCGAAACGATGATGCACTCGGAGTGGCAATCGGCAACTTTGCCAATGAAATGACCGCCCTTTATGTTGCACAACAAAACCAGCTTTTCTTCACGGATCAGGCAATTTCTGAAGGGATTGGACCTGCAAGCCGGCTGTTATTGAAGTTCGGAGTGTTCTTCTTCGATTATGATTTGGACGGCCGCCTGGATTTACTCACCGCGAACGGGCACCTGGAGGAAGAGATTACCAAGATTCAAAAAAGCCAAACTTACGCTCAGCCTGCCCAGCTCTTTTGGAATACTGGCGCTTCCAGCGGCAGCACATTTATGCAAGTGCCGGCAGAAAAGTGTGGGAAAGACCTGTTCAAGCCCATCGTTGGCCGCGGCTGTGCCTATGCAGACATTGATGGCGACGGCGACCTGGATGTTCTCCTGACTCAGACGGGCGGCGCTCCCCTCCTCCTTCGCAATGAGCAGACGACGGGAAACCATTGGCTGCGTTTTAAGCTGGTGGGGAATCGAGCGAATCGCGACGCGCATGGGGCGTGGATCAGGGTTCGCCAAGGCTCGCAAACGCTCCAGAGGCAGGTGATGCCTGCGCGAAGTTACCTTTCCCAATCCGAACTGCCAGTGACGATCGGACTGGGCAAATCCGGAGTGTGGGACGAAATCGAAATTACCTGGCCTGGCGGTCGTATTCAAAAAGTTAGTAGTGCCCGCCTGGATGGGTTAACCATGGTGGAGCAGATGCAGTAGCCGGACCATGAGCCCTCGAAAGGATGATGTGATTTGATTTTGGAGAAGAATCCTGCCTAAGGTACTAGCACATGAGCACCGGACAAAATGAACCAAAGCCCAAAAAGATTTGGCCGGCGTTCGTTAGTGTGGCACTCGCGTTATCGGCTGGTGCTTTGCTTTTCCTGGGTTTAACTAAAGGCAGACCACCCCAAAGCGCCGCTCCACCCCAGCAATTGGCTGCCGCCAGCAACGGGCCTGCCGCAGGTTCAAATGCTTCGGTCAAAGTTGTAGGGACCAATCAGGCTCCGCAAACCGCGACTGACCTGGAGAACAAAGCGGTGGAAATGATGGCGGAGGGACATGTCGACGAGGCTTTGGCGTATCTGAACCGGGCCGTTAAAATGAGCCCGGACGATGAGACCACCCATTTCAATCTCGCATTCGCATATTCGAAGGCCGGGCGGACTGAGGAAGCAATCAAGGAATACGAAGAAGCCTTGAAGCTTTTTCCGGATTACAGCGAAGCACACAACAACCTTGGCAACCTGCTGGCCCTCCAGAAAAAATACGATGAAGCGATAGGCCACTTTTCGCAGGCCATTAAGCTTTCCCCGGACAACCCGAACTCGCTCAACAACATGGGCCGTATTTTAAGCATCCAGGGGAGGCCAAAAGAGGCTATTTCCTTTTTCGAAGATGCGATTCGGTTGAGCCCTACTTATCTCGAAGCACGGTGTAATTTGGGTAATGCCCTTGTGACCTTGGGCAAACCGAATGAAGCCCTTACGGAATTTAGGGAAGCGTTGCGCCAGGCTCCCAATTTCCCTCCTGCTGTCAAAGGGTTGGCGCGTTCTCAGGCAGCACTCTCCGACAAGCCAGCGGGAAAATAGGGCTGAGAGTTGCTTTACAGCGTCTTTCTGGACACCTTTACCTTGCGACATCGATCGCAACCAAAATGCAAATGGGAATCACGAACATGTCCTTTCCGGAATTCAGTCTCACGCGGCTTATTCGAACCGTTTTTGATCCAAAGCCCCAGCAGCGCGTGGGCATCCTGATTGATTTGCCAAACCCAGCCGGCGTGGTCAACTTTGCCTTTTTGGAGGACAGCAGCTTGGCAGTTCAGCGCCGCGCATATGATGTTTTTTACCAAGGGCTCAAGAATGGCGGCCTGGCTGAGCTGAATTTGCAGGGTGGCGAACTCTACGCTTATCAAATCACTGGCGGTAGCAACCTCGATCTGCCGGAAACCGCAATGACGCCAGACGGCCGCGAAGTCATGCTGCAAACGGATGTTTATCCACACTACGATTTGCTGCTCTGCATCTCCACTTTCTCGGCCACAGCTCCGCTGACCGCTTTTGCGAAAAAGTTTGGTTTCCGCGGCGCGACCTTGCATGGGCTGAATGACATCATTCTCAAGACGGGCCTGTCAGTTGACTATAACCAGGTCAGCGCCAACGCTGAAAAGCTTCGACAAAGCCTCACGCGCGCGGATTATTTCGAGATCGACTACTCAGTGGATGGCAGGACCTTCACCTTGAAGCTGCTCTGCAACCAACAGGATGCTCAGAAAAGCCATGGCATCGCGCGAGGGAATAAGCCAGATGTGGTAAACCTACCGGCGGGGGAAGTTTATTATGTGCCCGAAGGAGCCGAAGGCCAGTTCCCGATGCGTTACGAGGACGGCACTCTCGGCTTAATGCAGGTATCCGGCGGTCGGATCCAAAGTGCGGAGATCCTGAAAGGTAATCCGGAAACAGTGGCAACGCATAACCGCAAACTCATTTCAGATCCCGTAACAGGCGAGTTGGGCGAACTTGGTTTCGGCACGCAGGAATTGCCTCCTTCCGGCCGGGATATCCAGGACGAAAAGATTCTGGGCACGCTTCACGTGGCGACGGGCCGGAGCGACCATTTGGGGGGGAAATTGACACCCGAAAAGTTTGCGAATGCTAAAAATGCCACGCATGACGATATCCTTTTTTCACCCACGAAAACGCCGGAGATTCAGGTGCCGCAGGTCCGGATGTTCCGAGACGGTAAGAGCGTGGTCGTGATAGAGAATTACGAGGCAGCTCCGTATTTAAGGCACGCGTTGGCGTCTTAAGCTTAACGGTCTCCACACGCGCATCTTGGCAAGCCGTCTGGCTTAAACCCGCGCCTGGAGATAAACCGTGAAGCTCGTGCCCTGCCCTGCGAGCGTGTGAACATGCAAACCGCCGCGACATTCCTTGAGGAGTCGATGCACGATGCACAAGCCCAAGCCTGTGCCGTTGGACTTGCCCTTGGTGGTGAAGTAGGGCTGAAAAATTTTCCCAAGCACTTCCGAAGGCATGCCCGGACCATTATCCGCCACTGAAACGGCGAGCAGGGGCGCGGCGTTAGCAAAACCATCGCGGTTAATGAACCGGTCCTCCGCCCCATCCTGAATCCCATCGAGACTGACTGCCTCCTGCTTTAACTCGCAACGGATCTCAACTCTGTGAGCGTTTGAGGAACATTGCATGGCGTTCAGTGCCAGGTTCAGCAGGATCTGAATCATGTCCGTGCCGTTGACCAGCCCAGTAACATCTTGGGCCAGAGGCACAATTACCAGCTCATTGGATTTTGCCGCAGGATGCACCCGTAGCAGTTCTCCAACATCCGCCAGGATCTGGTTAATCCAGACTTTTGCGCTCTCGCTGGGACTCTGCCGCAAAAACCCAAGGTAACGCCGAGAGATCTCAATGCAGTTGGTGACTTGGCGGGTGATGCGTTTAAGACGATCTTTGACTTGTTCCAGTTCTTCGCCTTCCACCTTGGTTTCACCGCCGATGCGATGATTGATGATTTGGATCAACCCGGAAATAATGGTGAGCGGACTATTGATGTCATGGATAATGCTCGCATAAATCTCTCCTCGCGTGCGGGCCATTTCCTCGTCCATCTTTTGCTGCTCCAATTCCTTCTGAAGAGCCCCGAGCTTTTCCGTATTTTGAAGGACCTCTCCATTCAAGGAACGGCGTTCCAGTGCGGTGGAAACTGATCTGCGAATGGTGGTGACGTCAAACGGTTTGTGAATGTAATCGCAAGCCCGCAATCGCAAGGCCTGCCGGACGGTTTCCGTCTCGGCGTAAGCGGTCATCATGACCACCTCAATAGTCGGGTCGATGTACTTCAAGCGCTCAAGGACTTCGATTCCTGACATTTCGGCCATCCGGATATCGAGAACCGCTACGTCGATCTTGTTTGCTTGGGCGAGTTCGATCGCTGCTTTTCCGCTGTCCGCCAACAAAACGTTGTAAGCGTCGGCAAAGATAACCTTGAGCGACATCCTGGGACCCTCTTCGTCATCTACCACGAGCAGCGTCGGTTTGAGCCTAGCCTCATCGGGTATGGGCAAAATTGACAAGGGAGGGCTTGTTAGCGGGTTTGGAGAAGATTCCATAGGGTCCTCGACGGTACGTGGGTCATTGCGCGGAACGCGAACTGGGACGAACTGGTCCGTGCTCGTAAGCTCAATTGACTCTTCATCAGGGCAGTTAGGCGCAAAGGAAGTCAGCCATGGCTCTTCATCCAAAAGAGCTATCGGTGTTGCTCATCCATCTGGCCATGGGCACATCCTACATAATACAAATCCGGGAACAAGCGGAATTAGCCAGCGGCGCGGCTCAACCGTTGCCGGGAGCCCCGTCTACCAGCGGCAAGGAGATACGCACTAGCCCCGAATGGTCGGGCTCCGAAGTGGTCAAGGTGAGCTTCCCGTGATGAGTTTCGATAATTTTCCGGCTCACAGTCAGGCCCAATCCCAGCCCAACGTTGCGGGTCGTGAAGAACGGCTCGGGAAGGCGGCTTAGCGATTCGGCTGGAAAACCGGCCCCGTGGTCCTGCACTTCAATGTGCACCCACCGGACACCCGAGGCATCCGAATCTGCCCTGGCATTCACTTCTACCTGCGCATCCGCAGGGTTGGCTTGGAGAGCATTCAACAGCACCTCGGAGATGGCATGCCGCAAGGCACCCTGATCTCCAGACAACGTGATGGTCTGGTCGCCAGCATTCCATTTAAGCTTGGCACCCTTGCCCGGAAAATGTTTCCGCGCTTCGGTGTAAGCCTCTTCGACCAGTTGCCTCAACGGCAGGGTTTCACGGGTGGTCACGGTGTCGCGGGCGAGGAACCGCATCTGGCTGGTGAGGCGGGCAATGCGCTTGACGCCATCCGCAAGGGCCTGATCCAAAGAAGTCCGAAATTCCGGGTCCTTGTATCTTTCTCCCATTAATTGCTGATGAGTGGCCAGAGGCACCAGAGCATTGCCAATCTCGTGCGCCATTCGATCCGCCATGCTGCGAATCAGTCGAAGGCTAGCGGTCTCAACCTCCAGGCGTTGCAACTGCTCGGATTGAGTCCGATCTTCCACGATCAAGAGCACCGAACTGGGCAAGCCCTCTTTTCTTTGAAACGGCACGAGCGTGACGTAGTAAACAGACTTGGGCGACTCTGTCGGATGATACTTGAAAGTCTCAATCGCCGTACCGGTCTTTAACACCTGATAAACTTTGCTGCCCAAAATCATCGGCAGGTCAGTAAATTCAAGGTCCGAGCCTCGGCGGCCCGCGCGGGCAAAATATTGACGAGCCATTTTGTTGGCGTGCAGGATGGTTAAATCCCGCCCAATCACAAGGCAGGCGCTGCTCAACTCGCGCAGGATGTCTGCCAGCATCTCGTGGTTGGCCGCGAGCTGGTCGTGGACCCACACGTTTTTCACAGCCAGGCCGAGTTCTTCGAGCAAATGAAAAATGAGTTCAAGTTCAGAGTTGGTTAATGGGTCGCCCGTGACACGTGCGTCCAGCGCGGCTATGCCCACCATCGTTTCGCGATCCATGATGGGGATTACTACTTCGGCACCCATGAGTTCAAACTCACGCTGCATGCGGGGATCCGATAAAACTTCCGCGCTTTCCCGCCGGAGCATACGGCCTGTGCGGTGGAGGTAAGCCCCTACCCCGGCGTCAATAGATAAATCATAACTCTCCAGCAGTCCGGCAGGCAAACCGATGGAGCAGGCTGACCGCAGCGTACGCTGGGGATCTGAGGAATCAGCGCCCGCCCCCGCGCCGGTGATGGCTTGCTTTAGAAATATGGTAGCGCGATTAACACCAATCACCTCACGCAAACGCAGGAGGAACTGCTTGAACAATTCATCGGCACGGAGGGAGTGAGCCAGGATTGAAGAAAAATCACGGAG
>JAQGOV010000547.1 GCA_028293425.1 Verrucomicrobiales bacterium | reverse complement strand
TGGAGAAGGAGCCGGGATTGCGGATCGGGGATTGCTGATTGTTTATTTTTGGGACGCCGCGGTTTGCACGGGTACGCGTTCGTTTTTACTTAGCGGGTTGAAAACGTCCAAAGCGGTAGAGGACTACCAGGACTCCAAGACGCTATCGCGACTGTCAGGTAAATGCAGGCGTGTGCGTCCCAAAAGGTGCCTCACCACTGCGCAGCAGGTACTTTCAGGCACAGCACCTAACTTTTGGTTTTAACGACCTTCTTCGGGCCGACAGCCTGGCCATTCATGAGAACGAAAACCAATACGGAGGAAGTCGACTGCCCAGTGCCTCTCTTCGATGGATAGCTTGGACCGTTAAAGGAGAAACGGTATATCCAATGCCCCGAATCGCTCCATTGCTGCAGCGTAATGTCCTGCCGCTTCCAATCTTTTAGGTCTCCAACTATTTCCTGCAAAGCCTTGGTGGCTGCTCGTTCCGCCGCGCGGACCGAGATGGGAGGATTCTCTTGCTCCGGAGCCCATTGTGGAGCCTGGTACACTGCAGGTCCCAAAAGCTCAGTCGAGTAGTCCTCGCCCATTATATTCCCGGAAGCGGAAGCGCCACCCATCCGGGCACTTGGCTGTCCGGCCGCCGGACAACTCCCGGCTGCTATGAAGCATAAAATAACAAGGGCAATCGGGACGTAGGTTTTTTGAAAGAGATCGCATAGACATCCGTATAGGCTTGAACCGTTAAATCGATAACCTGCTACGCTGGGCATCTTCTACCGGGCGAGGTTCTAAGTCCAACGTTTTTGTGGGAAGTTAGATCAGGGCTCGGCAGGAGCCTCGCCCTACCGGGCGTCAGGTTGCAATGGTGGATCCTGAGCTGCGCGGTTTCGACTTGCGGAAAACCGAGATGCACGCTTTGGTCGGGGAGGAGATGGGAAAATGACACCCTTGGAGGCGGAATGTAAATGGCGGCATGGAGTTGTAGACAGAAAGCTTCATACTTATCTCATCGCTTCCTCAGTTGATCATAACCAGCCATTCATCTTCTTGGATCCTCTCTCAGGCCTGCTGCGTTGTCCAAGCGGCAGGTGTGGCACACCATGGCATCCAGGTCTTCTGTATCCCAATGCTTATGACAGCGTGGGCAGCGAGCCTGGCGCATAAAAGCAAGGAGGCAGAACAAGGCAGTGAAGAAAAAATAAGGCCCCAGTACCAGCGCGAAATTATTGTAATTACTACGGCTAGCAGAAGTGCCAAACGAGGCAGCAGGCCAATCCAGAGCGACGTAGTAAGGCGAAAGGCCCTTTTGATTCTGGGACGGTTTTGAGCCCGTTCAGGATCGAGTCGGCGATTTGAAGCGGGAATCCTTTGGGGATGCGTGCGCGAACCTGCTCGATCACATTAGGCGTGATGGTAATCATCTCCTCCATCACGGTTTTCATTTCACCAAACCCGCAGCGTCTGGCGGTTTCGACCCAATGGCGGCCTTACGGTTTTATCCCTTATAGATACTGAAGCCTGCCAGCACTCCAGGACGCTATTGTGTGTGTGCCCACTGCTGCGCCATCCCGGTTTGATTGGTGGGGGGCTTTAGAACACTGGGAGCGGTTTAGCTGGAGGTTCGTGGGGTGCATCCACCATAGGCTAATTCCTCCAGATCGCGCACATTGCCGGGTTAATTAAACGGAGGAGAAATGAGAGCCAAAACCCTGGAAATGACTTATCGAACCCTCGGCAGCACCGGCGAAGAAGTGTCGGCGATCGGACTGGGTGGCTGGCACCTGGCACTGAAGCACGTGGACAAGCAGTTGGGTATGCGAATTGTTCGCACAGCCATCGACCGGGGCATCAACTTCATGGACAACTGCTGGGACTATAACGAGGGACTCAGCGAAATTCGGATGGGGACTGCTTTGCGCGATGGGTATCGGGACAAGGTTTTCCTGATGACGAAGATTGATGGACGATCCAAAAAGGAAGCCGCCAAACAGTTGGAGGAATCGCTGGAGCGGCTGCAAACGGATTGCATTGACCTGGTGCAGCATCATGAGATTTTGAGGTTCGAGGACCCGCACCGGATCTTCGGTGAGGAGGGAGCGAACGAAGCACTGATCGAGGCGAAAAAAGCAGGCAAGATTCGCTACATTGGATTTACCGGACATAAGGATCCGCAGATTCACCTGCACATGCTGGAAGTGGCCCGCGAGTATGGATTCAAGTTCGATGCGGTCCAGATGCCGCTCAATGTGATGGATGCTCACTACCGCAGCTTTGCCAAATTGGTGCTGCCGGAGCTGGTGAAAGAAAACATTGGGGTGCTAGCCATGAAAACCATGGCCAATGGGATTATCCTGAAGTCGAATACCGTGACGGCTGTTGAATGTTTGCACTACGCGTTGAATCTGCCCACCTCGGTGGTGATCACCGGGATCGATTCGATGAAGGTGCTGGAGCAGGCCTTTGAAGCGGTGCGCACATTTGAGCCGATAAGCCCGGAGCAGGTGAAGACTTTATTGAGCAAGACGGTTCACGCGGCGCGAGAAGGGAAGTTCGAGCCGTTTAAGACCACCTCCATTTTTGATGGCACGGCATCCAGCCCTGACTGGCTGGGCGACGAGCCGGAGCATATTCAGCAGCTCATGGCGCAGGCGCAGTAGGTTGGATGGTGTTTGTGGAGGCGGGTTTGGGATTGGGTCTTCGGCGCAGCGCTTTCTTGTTGTTCTTCTCGGCCTGTTGGGCTTCAAACTCCTCGATTTCTTTAGGGCTCGCCAGGGTGGGCCAGACCCAGTCCGGTTGCATTGTCCAAGAGCGAAGTGGTTGCGTGTCCGGGTTGGCGGGCGCCACCCCGCCCTGGTCGACGAGATCGGTCCCCACGGAGTAAAGAGTGAACGCGCCATCCGGCTCCAGCCGATAGCGGAGCGTTTGGCCATCCATACGGTCGGTGGGCATCGTGGGCAGGTAATCAGGAACGAGTTGCGACAAGCTGGCCGGGTTTTTTCCGTTCCGGATTTGGTAACGCTTCAAGGCAAT
The DNA here is from genome assembly GCA_028293425.1 of Verrucomicrobiales bacterium. Classification (GTDB taxonomy): domain Bacteria; phylum Verrucomicrobiota; class Verrucomicrobiia; order Limisphaerales; family JAQGOV01; genus JAQGOV01. The sequence continues at coordinate 788 of JAQGOV010000547.1, read as the reverse complement.
GGCCGTAGAGACTATTTCTTTCAATGTTTCGCCTGTCAGAGCTCTTCGGATACCGTTCTTATTGTTCAGTGTCTGGTCAGAGAAGAAAGTCCTGGCTCCGAGAATTTTGGGGTCAAGGAACTCGTAGTCTTCCGCAGTATTTGCGGCCGCCTTGATTCCTGTGGCTTTCAATTTGTTTTCCACCAGCAAGTCGGCAGATTTCCAGGAGAGATTGCCCTGGCGAAGTGTTTCGAGATGGGCCTGCGCAATCTGCAGGCAGCGCAACTGATCCTCGTACGACCAGAAATAATGCCAGAGCGCATGGGTGCTTCTGGCCTTGATCGCGCCGGGTACACCTTCCAGAAGATCCATCATGTTGCTGGTGGAAGACCCAGTCGGAGCAGACCCTGCCAACATGGCCCATGAATTCATCATGTCTGAGAATTTTTTCGAAGAATGCCGTAGTTCATCCAAAGAACCGGCACGGATCGCCCTTTCCATCGCGAGGCTATCTTCCATTGGTTCGATAAATTTTAGCGAGAGCCATTTATCCTCTATTTGCTTCAACTGGGCATCACTCCAGCCGGGCGTTTGAAGTGCCTCCCAGGTGGCACCGGCACCAATATGTTCAATGGCTATTTGGACCATCTCGGTGATCAGGAGGCGGTCTTGTTGGAATGCCTGGTTCAAAGCCAGGAGTGTCATCAAGTTCGTATGGGCCGAGTCGAGCGCTTTGTTATGCAGTGCCAGGGCTGTAGCCAAGCCAAATAACTGTGCTGCCTGTTTCGTTTTTGCCAGGTGAGCCACGG
>JAQGOV010000546.1 GCA_028293425.1 Verrucomicrobiales bacterium | reverse complement strand
AGCCACCAAATGCCACCAGAATCCACTAAATCCCACCCAGTTTTAGAAGAGGCCCTTTGGTGGGTTTTGGTGGCATTTGGTGGCAACAAATCATGAGGACAAAAGCCCAAACCGGGGGAGGTCCGCTGATTCGCATTAGCGGCTACGCTTTTCGTTTTTGTTAGGCTCGTTTCCATAAGCTCACCTTTTGCGGACGAAGACTAGCATGGGGGGTATGACAAAAGCTGTCCTACCCCCTAAAGAAAGTTGAGAGCATTTTTGACGACGGATTCCCCTGCACAACCTGGCCTTCGAAACGGAAACCCTGGCGTTCTTGTTAACCACGGATTACCCGGATTGGCACGGATGGGGAGAGGAAGGATTTAACCGCAAAAGGGTGCAAGTGCTTTGGCGCTTCGCCCGCATCACGATACAATGTTCGCATAAAGCTATAAAAACCTGACACTGAAGAGAACAGGAAGGCAAGCGAAGCCGAAAGGGTGGGTTTGGCGTTCCCAGCGTTCAGTGCATTCATATTCGAAACGCAAAGACGCAAGCGAGGCCGCAAAGCTCGCAATGCGGGATGGGAAAAGGGCACTAGTAACAGCCGTTTACAGCTCACTGAATCGTAAAAGGCATGAGTAACAAATGCATGAACTCTCGGTCTGCGGGTAGAATCGCGCGACATGCTCAAGCAGTTCAGCAATCTCCGGCAAGTTCACCCCCGGGTCCTTGGGAGAAACGAAAATGGAATCATCAATATCCCACGGCTCAATTTTGAAGTCTGCCCGCGAAAGGCAAACTCGCCGCGGGTGTTTCCCGCAGTCCAAAAGAAACGCCGCCTGTCGGTGAAAGTGACACCGGTATGCTCCGCCACGCAACTGCACAGGCGGCAAACGAGATTCCATCGACTATGAATCCACAGCCTTTCTTAAAGTCTTGGATGTTCAGAGGTGCGCTTATCAGCTCGCTGGATTCTCATAGAAACCAAACTCTTTCAAAATTCCATCTACGCCTTGAGTTTGGAGTTCCTCTTCGCGTTTCCGCAGGGAGGCCTGTTTGTCATGTGAACCCTTACTTCCTGGCTCATCCAATGCGGATATTTTGGCACGCAAAGCCTTCAGTCGAGCAGCGAGCAACCGCCCTGCCATCAGGAGGACGGCTTTCGACTTACCGGCCCGCTTTGGTTTCGGTACAGTCTCTGAAGCGGCGGTGTTAATGAGAGGTTCGCTTGATTCGAGTGTTTCAGCATAGTATGGTCAGGGTCGCATGGTCACACTATAACTCCGTTCGGGGCTGTAAATGCCTCGTCCACGATGTTCCCCGTGTTCCGTGTCTCGGCGGGCTCAAATACAAGGACCTGGGCCTCAACCTCAGCCATCGTGCGGTGCTCGACACCGCGAGGGACGACACACAACTCACCCGCTTCCAAAGTCAGACGGTGGTCACGAAACTCAACCGTCATCTGACCGCACCAAACCAAAAACATCTCGTCTTCCTTTTCATGGTGATGCCATAGAAAGACGCCCTTAAGCTTCACCAGTTTCACCTCCTGGCCGTTCAATTGTGCCACGACTTTCGGCCGCCAATGGTCACCGATCATCGAAAACTTTTCATTTAATGAGGCTTTGTTCATGTGATGCTGGTGGTGTGGCCCAAAGGCTGAAGCTCACCGCATCGACAGGGGTGAAGGCAAGATGTTGTCATCATTCAATCCCGCTTCTCGATCTTTGGCGTCTCGGGCTTGGCATCCCCGCGCGGTGGCCGAACACCCCAGGAAATGACGCTCCCAAGGAATCCAATGGCGAAGCCCACCCAACCGACGGTAGTGCTGACGATCTCAACCCAACTCAGCACAATCAGGACTGTGCCTCCAGCCCACAACCACCAGGCAATCTGATTTCGATTCATAGCTGCAAAATATCAACGCGCCATGCTCATTGGGACGGTCGACGGGACACGAGGATTGCAAGTGCTTGCCCAGAGCCACAGCGCAATGGCCGACCCGAAACCCGTTGGGATTCGCGCTTTCGCGGCGTGAAACGTCTCTTGAGGTTCTTGTATCCAGTGCATGGCTAAATTACTCTGTCTGGCTCACACCATCCTTCTTCGCTGCACTTCTGACATGGCGATCCGTCGAATTGACCGGTGCCATGACAAAAGACGCACTCGCGATCAATCCCAATAATTCTCCAACTCTCCCCGGCCGCTGCGAAGCGATAGCGCGTGCGAAGGTCGGCTTTCCTGACACGCTCCTGCGTGACTTCGCTTGGAGTGCCATTCGACTGCTTCACGTCCTCCACCTCTGCATGCACTTTATCCGCCGGTAGAAACTGGTGGGCGTGCTGCAATAAAGGCTCGCCGAAATACTCCGCGTAGACGGGGACCAGGCGCGCTCGCGCGTCGGCGTATGCCGCTGCTTTTCATGCAGGAAGGACTCAAGAAATTCTTGTGGGGTGGTCATTTGGTTTAATCACGGTTCGGACAGTCTATATTTCTCCAAATTCCAATTTGATTTCTTCTCCACGGTCTCAATGACCTCACGAACAACTCCACGTTGCCTCTCATAGCTGCCGCCCTTCTGCTTTTGAAAGAGATCTGTCCCAATCGCAAGCGCGTGCTGGTCGTTGTTTTCCCGCCTGAGTGGCATTACTCCTGAGGCTGCTCTCAGGTGGAAAATAGGTGTTTTTGGTGGGCAAAAGCGAGGAAAAAGTCTGGGCGCGGCGGACGGTGGAAGACAAAGGCTGGAGACACAGTGGTGAGACGAGGAGGCGAACAGAGCTAAAGTGGTGGACGAAGGGGGGAGATGAAGAATTCGGACGGAAGGTAGTTCGGAGCACTTAGGCTACAGGCAACGCGTATGATTTTGGCGAAGGGGGAAAGATCAGGGCTCGGCTGGAGCCTCGACCCTGCCGAGCGTCGGAGGTTTGAGCATATTATCTAGGAACCCTTTGATGGAAGCTGCGCTTATCTAATGGTTTCAAAATGACCTTGTTTGATCGCAGGATTGCTTTGCCGCCTCAAAGTGGAGCCTCCAATTCTGCTTCTCCCAAAACCGCTGGCCAAACTCTGCCTATAATGATGTCCTCACCACGGATCGTATAGACAATCTTCCATTGCCGGTAAATTAGCTTAGGGCAGCCTCCTTCACGAAGTTCGTCCAAAATCGACCCTGCCTCCGGATGCTGGAGGAGAATCTGAGTTCAGTCATAGATCCCGAAGCCGACTGCCGCCGCAGCACTGGGATTGCGACGAGCGATGTAACGGACGATAGCCTCAATGTCATTAGAGGCCCGCTCAGTCCAGATCAGCTTTCGGTCCATTCCTTGATTCTGGTCTTCATCTGTTCATTATTGATGAGCCGCCCCTGCTCGATATCACGCTCGGCCTCGTGCATCGCGACGAGAAGCGCGATTTCATCCGTCACGTCACGAAAACGATGTCGTCGGGAAGCCGCTGGATGGCCCGAAGGACTTTTTCCTTAACGCTCATGCCCGAAAAACGTACCCGAAATCTGGAATTCAGGCAATGTCTATCGATTTCAGGAATGGGGCGGGAAAAGCCGGGCTCAGCAGGAGCCTCGACCCTGCCCGGCGTGGGGTATGATTGCACCTTTTGAGGATTTGAGGTTTTCCGTTTCCATTGCGGAAAAGTGTCGAACGTTCAGGGCTTGATGGTGCACGCTGGAAAGGGCTAACGTTTTGCTGAATCGAAACACACAGGATGGGCACGTGCGGGGAAAAGCCATTAAAGCGGCGCCGATTGCGTCCGGCCCCGGCTTGCACCCTAAAGCGCCGGTGTTAATGAGTGGCTGGCGGAATTTGAGTGGTCCAGCATGACGTGGTTCGATTTGGTTCAGGCGTTTCGGTGATGTGACCATGCACAAATTTGCGTCGGAGATTCATTACTTTTTGGAGATGTTTCGCCGAGGAGATGTGGATGATGCTTTCCATGGTCTCTTGGAAATGGATAGAGGCATTCTCCCTGAGTTGATGGAAGCCTTTCGACTCGAGAAAGATATCCCCACACGGCAGTTCCTAATTCAAATTATTTGGGAATATCGAGACGCGTCTGCTATTCCCCTCCTCGGAGAAGCCCTTTACAATGACGAACCATGCATCTGGCAAGAGGCGCTGAACGGTTTGGTGACAATGGCTTGCCCTGACTCCCTCAGATTGCTACGAGAGGCACGAAAGCGCCAATTCCCAACTCGGCGCGAAACGGAGGAGTTTGCTTGTTGGCTGAATGAGGCCATTGAACAAGCCGAGAAATGCGAGGAGCGATTTGAATAGAGGATCGCGTTCGATTTCTGAAGATCGGAGGATGCAGAATCCCATTCTGGAGATCCTGGCGCGTGCGTGGAATCCAGGTGGCTTCTCGCACGGACAGGCACTGGGACAATATGAGAGCCTTGTTCCGGAGGTCGCCCGACGGCTTCTCGGGAGAGCAAGCCGAGATGAGCTCGCCAGATATTTGCACGAAAAAGATGTCGTAGCCGGGGAGGCGGATCGGTTTCATTCCCTGCGCTGGCAAATCGCGGAAAAAGTGGCAGCAAGCCTCCTTGAATTGGCATCAGATCCGGGAAATAAAGATCCAAACACTGTATGAATCTACTCTACATATTTCTTGGCGTGCTCGCCTTCCTTGTTGTGTTTGTGTTGGTGCCCGTTATGGCTAGCCGATCCACAACGAGGAAGGTTGCCGGACTGCAAAAGAGCGGGATCTATCCGCCACCAGGCAAGGCAACCGACCATGATGTGTTGGGACTGGCCCAGGCGGGCGAGAAGATTGCCGCGATCAAATGTTACCGCTCGAACCACGACGTCGGGCTGAAGGGGGCGAAGGACGCAGTGGAAGAGATGGAGAAGAGAAATCCGAGATGAGCCGAGGTGATAATGGCCGGGTGGCCAAGACAAGACGGCTGATATTGCGGCAGCGAGCGCTTTCAATGACTCTATCAAACAATGAATAACCCGTTAATCGTTACAACTGGAAATGATGTCGCCGGCCACGAAGTTGCGCAATACCTTGGAATTGTTCGGGGGATTGTGGTTCGCTCCACCGGTGTTGGAAGAGGGCTAATCGGCGGGCTGCGTTCACTGGGAGGAGGCAATATTCCTGAATACGTCGCCGTGTGCGAGGAAGCGCGTGAGGAAGCATTCCAGACCATGCTGGCTCATGCCGACGGGGTTGGAGCCGATGCCGTGATTGCATTTCGCTATGACGCGACTGAATTCGTCCAAGGCTCCACCGAGGTACTCGCGTATGGGACAGCCGTGAGACTGAGGAAAAGCTGAGCTCCTGGCACGATGGGAACCTGATTCAATTGACTTGATCCAAACCTTATGTGGACCTGCGCAAAATGTGGTGATGAAAGCGAGAACTCCTTCGACGCGTGTTGGAAGTGTTCCACACCGAGGGATGAAATCATTTCGGATGCTCAGCCGCCCATCAGCAAACCACCGAGACGACGCATGACTTTCCAGATATTCCGAGGGACCTGGGCACCATGGGAACAGTTGTTAGAGGAGGCTGCATTCTTCGCAACCGAGATTGGGCCAGAAAGAGTGGTGATCATCTCACATTCGGCGGACCGCAGCGATGGGGTTGTTACAGTCTGGTATTGGACCACTGCCAACGACACGCATCCATGAAGCCATGACCATCTCCCGTATTGCACAACGGTCCCGTTTTTCGGGCAGACTTACGGTCTCATCCTTGCTCTGCCTGTCTCTACTGCTCGTGCTGCCGTCACTGGCGCTGAACCGGCTTACGTCCTCGCTGGACTGGCGGTTGCTACTGGGGGCTCCGTTGGCCGCCTCTGTTATCGCTTTTCTCGCGTATCGGAGCGACAAACGGCGCGCGGAGGCGGGTGCATGGCGCATTCCGGAATCGACGCTGCACATTCTGGAACTCATTGGCGGCTGGCCGGGAGCTTTCCTTGGGCAACGCACGTTCCGCCATAAGACCGCTAAGATCTCGTACCAAATTGTGTTCTGGGCCATTGTGCTCGTCTATCAACTGGTCGCAATCGACGCCCTGGTTGGATGGCGATTCACCAGCGAGGTCCGGCATCTCATAAAATTGTAACCTTGCATGAAGCGCGAACCTGCATTATTCAAACGCGGCTGAACGGCGGAATAAACGCGGTTTCAAACAGCACGACTGATCCATGCACGAGACGTACGATAACGAAATTAAGTCCAGTCGCCCCGCCACCCGCCACACCCGGCTGGGGATCGTCGGGGGCGGACAACTCGCCAAGATGACCGCGCTGGCGGCGCTGCAGCTGGGTTGTGATGTGGTGGTGCTGGAGAAAAACAATTACAGCCCGGCCGCCCAACTGGCCACTCATTCCTTGGTTGGGGACTGGAATGATCCCGAGGCGCTGGTGAAACTGGCTTCGCAGGTGGATGTCGTGAGCATCGAGAATGAATTCATCAACGCGGATGCCCTGGCCGCGATCGAAAACTGCGGTCACCTTCTCTACCCCGGCACCGCCACATTGCGCCGGGTGCAGGATAAATTTATCCAGAAGCAAACGTTCCTGGAAGCCGGCCTTTCCACGCCAAAGTTCACAGCGGTCCGCGACGTGCAGGAACTCTCGCGTGCCGGGAATGATTTTGGCTGGCCCGTGGTCCTAAAGACCCGTCGCAACGGCTACGACGGCAAGGGCAATTTCACCGTTCGGTCGGAAAGCGAGATTTCTCAAGGCTGGGAGGCATTGGGCGGGCCCAAAAATAATGAGCTCTACGTGGAGGCTTTTTGTCCTTATGTCAGCGAACTCGCTGTGATCGTGGTTCGCTCCAGGGATGGGGCGTCGGTTGTTTACCCGGTGGTGGAAACGGTGCAACGCAATCACATTTGTCACATGGTGAAAGCTCCTGCCGTAGTTCCTCGTGAGCTGGCTGAGGAAGCAGCGAGCCTGGCGCGCCGCGCGATCGATGCCATCGCGGGCGTGGGCAGTTTCGGAGTGGAAATGTTTTTGACCCGAGAGGGGCAGGTGTTGCTGAACGAACTCGCGCCGCGCGTCCACAATTCCGGGCATTACACCATTGAAGCCTGCGTTTGTTCACAATTCGAAAATCATGTCCGCGCGGTGCTGGGCTGGCCGCTCGGGTCGGTGGCGATGCGGGCTCCTGCCGCCGTAATGGTCAACCTCCTGGGGGTGGGCAAAGGGCCGGGTACACCTCGCGGTCTGGAGCGTGCCCTGGGTGTGGCGGGAGCACATGTCCATATCTATGGCAAGGCCATGAGCGGGGCCGGAAGAAAGATGGGCCACGTGACCGCCCTGGGCCAGAACCTGGCCGAAGCCGAAGCCATTGCCCAAAAGGCGGCGGAGTGCATTTTGTTTGGAGCAAAATCATGAAAACGAAATCCAATCCTCTGGTCGGCATTATCATGGGCAGCGATTCCGACTGGCCAACACTGCAACCAGCCGCCGAAGTTTGCCGGGAGTTTTCAGTCCCCTATGAAGTGAGGGTGGTGTCAGCGCATCGCACCCCGGAGGACATGGCCCGCTATGCCAAAACGGCCGAATCACGCGGCTTGCGCGTGATTATCGCCGGCGCGGGTGGGGCAGCCCATTTGCCCGGGATGGTGGCAAGCCTGACAACGCTCCCGGTGGTCGGGGTGCCGGTAGAAAGCAAAATGCTCAAGGGCCTCGACTCCCTGCTCTCCATTGTCCAGATGCCCGGAGGGGTGCCGGTGGCGACCATGGCCATTGGGGGCGGCCGCAACGCAGGGCTGATGGCCGTGAAAATTCTGGCCACCAGCGATGACGCTTTAAGGGGAAGGATGCGCGAGTTTATGAAACAGCTGGCAGCCGAATCGCGCCAACGCGGCGCCAAACTGGCCGCGAGCCTGAAAGAGTCCCCTGCCCCGGCCTAAAATTATCCGCGGCGTTCCACGAGCTGGCGGACCAGTTCGTTGGGAAAGCGGCGGCTCGGCGTGATGGCATAGAATGACTTTTTGATCCGGGCGATCCGGTGCCGCTCCACCAGGATGCCGTCCCGCAATTCATCCTGCACCACCACCGGCGGCACCAGCGTCAGCGCGTTGGATTCGCGGGCCAGCAGGCGCAGCATCGCCATATCGTCGACCTCGGCAGCGATAATAGGCCGAACACCCGCCTGCTCCATGATGAGGTCAAACCCCGCCCGGACACTGCTCTCGAGACTTGGCAGAATGACCGAGGCATCTTGAAGGTCCTGCGGAAACTTAAATTTCCGCCGACTTTTGGAGGGCCTGCTGACCAGGCTGACGGGCTGCTCAGCGAGCAGGTGGCAATGCCAGCCGGTGTTGGCCTCTCGTTTTACCGGCAAATTCGATAGGATCACGTCGATAGTGTGGGCCTCCAGTTGAACGAGCAATTCCCTTAAACTGCCCGAGCGAATCACCAGTTGTAGATCGGGGCGGTTTAGAAAAGGCTTGAGGAGCTCGATCTGAAAATTGCGGGACATCGTGGCGACTGCCCCGACGGATAGAATCCTCTGGCGAGTGGGAGAATGACGCTCAAGCACCGTCATCATCTCTTCGCCGGATCGAAAAATGGACTCGGCGTAATCCAGGACCAATCGGCCGGACTCGGTCAGCTTCAGCCGCTTGTTCTCCCGCAAGAACAGCTCATGCCCCAGGCTCTCTTCCAGCTTACGCAACTGGATGCTGAGCGCGGATTGAGAGATCCGCAAATGAGCCGCCGCCCTGGTAAGGTTGCCCTCATTCGCAACCGCCCGGAAATAGCGGAGGTGATGATAATTCAAAAAGGCCATAGCGATATATTTATAAAAAGAAACGATAATGTAAAATCTATATATTAGATGGAATTCATGATACCCGGCTATCGTCAGGGCGGTGTTAGAGCTTATGATGAACGAAAATCCTCGCCTTTTGACCGCTGCTCTCGCGGCTGCCGGCCCTTTGTTACTTCTAGCGTTTGGGTTCCTGCCCACGTCGCTCCTGAATCGCAACCCGCAACGAGCCGCCCAGGCCAGCACGGCACTCTCCCTGGGGGCGTTTGCCTTCGCATTGCTAGCAGGCCTATCTATGCTCCTCACGGGGCCCGCCGACCTGGCTGTTTCAATTGGAGGGCCGGTGCAAGCTGGGATCTATTTCGATAATCTCTCAGCCATTGTACTGACAGTAGTATCGTTTCTGCTGGCAGTGGTGGCGCGCTACTCGCGAAACTATCTGGCGGGAGATGCCGCTCAAGGGCGCTTCAGCAAATGGCTGGCTTTGACCGGCGGCTCAGTCCTGGCTCTCGTGCTTTCAGGCAATCTGATTCAATTCGCCACGGCGTGGAGCGCGACCAGTTTGAGCCTCCACCAATTGTTGGTTCTCTACCCCAACCGGCCGGGCGCGCTGCTCGCCGCGCGCAAAAAGTTTATCATCAGCCGGCTCGGTGACACCTGCCTGATTGCGGTGATCATGCTGGTTTATCAAACCTTTCACACATGGCAATTCACCTCTTTGTTCGCTGCTGCCCGGGAGTTGCATCAAACGGGGCTGGGGGCCAATCAGTTTCAAATCAACCTGATCTGCTTCCTGCTGGTCGCGGGGGCCATGCTTAAGTCCGCTCAATTTCCCTTTCACAGCTGGCTGCCGGATACCATGGAAACGCCGACGCCGGTTTCGGCCCTGATGCACGCGGGCATCATCAACGCCGGTGGATTTCTGATCATCCGGCTGAACCCTCTGGTTACCCTCTCTCCCGCCGCGCTCTCCACGCTGGCGCTGTTTGGAGCCTTCACGGCGCTCTTCGCCTCGCTGGTCATGCTGACCCATGCCAGCGTGAAAAGGTCACTCGCCTTTTCCACCATCGCGCAAATGGGATTTATGATGCTGGAATGCGGCCTGGGAGCATTCCCGTTGGCGGTGCTCCATCTGGTGGCCCATTCCCTCTACAAAGCGCATGCCTTTCTTTCCTCGGGCAGCATCGTGAACCTGGCCAAAGCAGCCTGGACCCCCACAGAAAAACCAAACTCCCATCCCCTCACGCTGGTGGCAGCTTTAACGAGCTCCCTATTGATCACGTTCGGGGGCACCTGGGTTTTCCAACTCGACTGGCGCACCGAACCAGGCTGGCTGGTACTCGGAAGCGCCTTCGCCATGGCCCTGGCCTACGTGCTCTGGAATTTGTGGAGCCAAGCGCTGACGCTGAAGCTGGCGGCTTTTGGCCTGGTGCTCGGGGCGGGGATCGCGGCCAGCTGTTTTACGCTGCACAAACTTTTCAATCACCTGCTTGGGCAAAACACCTGGACGAATACGCAACTCGGTTCCTGGCCTGGACTCGTGCTGGTGGGGACGATCCTTCTGCTCTTTCTGCTGGTCCTCATCGGGCAAACAGAGCTCCCGCAGTGGGGGCAAAAGCCGCTCTTCCGAGCGCTTTACGTCCATGCACGGAACGGATTTTACTTCAACACCCTGGCCAATCGTTTTGTAGCCGCCCTCTGGCCGCTTAAAACCTGAAACTTACGAATTATCACCCATGAAAACCAACCTGGAACCCGCCGTGCCTGAGCTGGAAGAACCGGCTCAAAATCCTGTTTCATCCGCCTGCCACCGCATTCCGCCTCTGTGGCCGTTGAAAAACTTTGTGGCTGTGAATCCATTCCTCGGTTTAGCGGATCGACATTTCCTTGATGCTGCCAGCCTTATGCAAAAGGTCGGCCACGGCGACATGCTCATGCCAGTAGCCTTCTACCTGGAACAAATCCAGTCGGGCCGCATCCGAGCCGAGCATTTTCACTACGCAATGGAGCTGACCCGCGAAACTCTTCCGGCCGCCTGGGCGAGCCTGCTTGAGGTGAAAAGCCTGGATGGCCTGAAGAGAGCTCTCTCGGCCCAGAGTCAGCCGGAGGCACCCGCACGCATTCTGACTTTTGCGGATTTCCTCGATGACAGACAGAAAACGAATTGGGCGGGTTTTGTTGTGGAAGAAATTTCCAAATGGTGCTCAGCGTATTACGATGAAGGCCAATCCTCCTGGCGCATGCCGTGGCGGGATCAGGAGCTTTACCCGGCATGGAAAGCAGCGGCGGAACTTGATGCCAACCCGGAGCTGATGGGCCTGGAAAACTTCCGGCGGTTTGTGGCTTCACTCCCGAGCGACTTTTCGGAACTGCTCGACCCTGCCATTGGAAAGCTTGGCCTTCCACAGGAGTCGCAGGCGGATTTCCTGCATCGGCAGTTGATGAGTATTTCCGGATGGAGCAGCTACGTTCAATTCCTGGTCCGAAGCAAGAGCATGGCGGGAAAGTCGGATAATTCCCTGGCTCAACTGCTGGCCATCCGGCTGGTTTACGACCTGATGCTCCTGAATCAATTCGGCCAAGACACAAAAATGCTGCAGGCCTGGAAGCACCATCTCGCCTCATCCTCCAGGCAAAACACCGGCGATTCGCGGCAACTGTTTGCCCGTTATCTTGCGCAGCAGGCCTTGGAATACGCTTATCAAAGTGAATTGGTCCTTAAATTAAAGAACCGCCTGAAAAACCCTCCAGTGGCACCCCGCCGGAAAGCGCTCCAGGCTGCCTTCTGCATCGACGTGCGTTCGGAAGTGATGCGCCGTGCGCTTGAAAGTCAGTCGAGCGCCATCGAGACAATCGGTTTTGCCGGATTTTTTGGATTGCCCATCGAATATCTGCGATTCGGCCAACCCCAAGGGACAGCCCGGTGTCCGGTGCTTCTGAACCCAAGCGTCAAAGTGCGTGAAACTCTTCCCCGGAGCGGAGGCGACGCCGAAAGCAAACTTTTGCAAAGCCTTCAGTTTCGGCAAAAGGTCACCGGGACCTGGAATTCGTTTAAAACCTCCGCCATTTCCTGCTTCTCATTTGTGGAAACGGCCGGACTTTTCTTCGGGGCGAAGTTGATCAAGGACTCATTCGGATTTTCTCGTCCCGAGGCATGGTCGTCCCGATTTATTCCTCAAATCGAGCGAGAAGTGTGTTGCGCGGAAGCACACGGTTATGACGGGGAAACAGGAATTTTGCTTGCCGACCAAATCACCCTGGCTGCCGGGGCTTTGCGGAACATGGGCCTGACATCGAACTTTGCCCCCGTGGTGCTGATTTGCGGCCATGGCAGCGCGACGGTCAATAATCCTTATGGCTCGGGGCTGGATTGCGGCGCCTGCGGAGGTCACGCGGGTCAGCCGAACGCGCAAGTAGCGGCGGCCATCCTGAACAAGCCGGCAGTGCGCGAGGGGTTGCGACGGCAGTCTATTACCATTCCCGCGGAAACCTTCTTTGTGGCGGGGCTGCACAACACCACCACGGATGAGATCCTGCTCTATGAACCGAGCGAGATAACCACCAGGCAAGCTGCGGAACTGGACAAGGTCAAGGCTTGGCTGGCGGGCGCCTCCCAACTTTGCCGGCAGGAACGCGCCACCTTGCTGGGGCTTGCGAGCACGAATGGAGCAAAGCTGGAGCAGAAAATTTGCGAACGCAGTCGCGACTGGGCCCAGGTCCGTCCGGAATGGGGCTTAGCCGGCAATGCCGCTTTCATCGCAGCACCGCGCGAGAGGACAAAAGATGTGAATCTGGGTGGAAGAACCTTCCTGCACAATTACAACGCCACGCAGGATCCAGGGAAATCGATCCTCGAACTGATCATGGTTGCGCCGATGGTAGTGGCCAGTTGGATCAACCTCCAATATTACGGTTCGACCGTAAACAACCGCCTGTTTGGCAGCGGAAACAAAGTGCTGCACAACGTCGTTGGCACTTTTGGAGTCTGGCAAGGCAACGGTGGCGATTTGCAGGCGGGGCTGCCTTTGCAATCTCTGCACGATGGCACAAAATGGGTCCATGAGCCTTTGCGATTGAGCGTGTTCCTGGAATCCCCACGGGAAGCAATTGAGCAGGTGATCCAGTCCCAGGAAGGCGTCCGTGAGCTTCTCATTCACGAGTGGATCCATCTGTTCGCCATCGAAGCGAAAGACCAAAAGGTTTGGCGCTATAGCGGGCCAGCAGGGTGGAAAGAATTCCAAGCGGCGGCTTGACCACTCCAATCCCCTTTCAAAACACCAGGCTCCTACACATAATATGAATCATCTCGAGCGGCTGGAATCGCAAAGCATTTACATCCTGCGAGAAGCCTTTTCGTCCTTCCAATCCCTGGCCATGCTGTGGAGCGCGGGCAAGGATTCCAATGTGATTTTGTGGCTGGCCCGAAAAGCCTTTTTCGGCCACGTCCCTTTTCCAATGGTCTACATCGATACCGGCTATGAAATGCCAGAGCTGTTGGCTTTTCGGGATAAATTGGTCAGGGACTGGAAACTAAATTTAATCATTTCACAAAATGTTCAGGCCTTCAAGGAAGGCCAGACCTTTCCGGCGGGAAAACTGACCCGCGTGCAATGCTGCGGGGTCCTTAAGAAAGAAGCGCTCAAGCAAACTCTGGATCGGCATCGGTTCCAGGGTTTGATCGTAGGGGTGCGGCGGGACGAAGAGCCCACCCGGGCCAAGGAACGTGTCTTCAGCCCTCGAACGGCAACCATGCAATGGGAAATAGAAGACCAGCCACCCGAATTATGGGACCAGTTCAATACCGAGGTGCCAGAGGGAGCCCATATCCGAATCCATCCACTGCTCCATTGGACGGAATCTAATATCTGGGAATATACGCAGCAGGAGAGGATCCCTGTTCCGGAACTGTATTTTGACCACGGAACCGGCCAGCGCTATCGCTCGCTGGGCTGCCATACCTGCACCGGCGGTTTCAAATCGACGGCGAAAAGCGTCGCGGAAATTATTGAGGAACTGCAAAAAAGCCGCGTCTCTGAGCGTGCCGGGCGAGCTCACGACCACGAATCGGAAGACGCGTTTGAAAAACTGAGGCGGGATGGGTTTATGTAATCCGGGAGGAATGCATAGACTCTTTGGGAGGCACTTATCAAAGGTCCGGAAACCAGCCTTGTAGGAACTGCTGCAGAGTGCCGTCATAAACACCCTCGGCCAGGAACTCGGTGCCTTGTTGGTTGCCCCACGAGTAGTTGATGACTACCCTGCCCTGCCATTCGCAGAGGTCCAAATCGGAGTTATTCAGGTTCTTGGCTGCAGCGATTTTGGAGCGCTGGTCGGGGGTTAGTTTTACGTTGGCGATTTGTTTATCAGCTGGACTCGCGCGCAGCACTGGGTTCAGCGGGCTGGCTTGCCACTTGATTAAATCACGAGAACGGACAACGCGTGTCTCATAGCCTTGAAATGCCTCCAAGTAAAATAAGTAGAACCAGCCGTCATCCCAACGTAGGCAGGGCGCGGCGGAGTAACGGTCTTTGGTAAAGTTGCACTCGGGCGGGGTGACAGTCCACGCGCGGAGGTCGGGTGATTTGGCGAAGCGGATGGTGAAGGGAGTGCCTGCTTCCGCCTGGGGTTTATCGATTTCGAAGGCGAGAACAAAATCTTGGCCAGCTTTTGCAATGGAAGTGTTGAAGATGCCATATTTCTTGTCGTTGATCACCGGCCAGGTTTCCCAAGTCTTCAGGTCGTGTGAGGAAAACATATTCACCCTGTTACGGCCCAGGGTGCCCGTTACGTAAACAATGTCGCCTTCCACGAAAGCGCTGCCAAATTCGTGGCCTTCCGCGAAAGACGAGGTAACCGTACCGCTGGCCGGGTCACGAAACTGGAAATAGTTTGTTTGCCGTTTATTCGCCCAATACTGCTGGCCGATGCCCTGCCGCACCCACTCAAACCGCCAGAGTTTCCCATTCAGCACGATGGGAGTGGTCTCGACCATATCCAGATCGATGGTGCCGAGCTTGCGGATAAGCGGCCGGGCATTTTCATCGATGGGACCGCCGCCGTGCTGCACAAGCCATGACTTTGCTTCGGCACTGGTGGAGTTTTCCCAGATGAAGTTAACGATGGGTGTGGAGTCATCCAATCCGTGCGGGTGATGGTTCACACCCGGCTTGCGAATGAGAGTGATTTTGCCGCCCAGCTTTTGATATCGGTCCGCCACCAAGCCCGTGTTCTCGTCCCATGGCACGACTTCGTCGGCGTCGCCGAAGACATGGAGAAGTGGGACCTTGGCTGCGGCGAGGGGCGCGAGATTGTCGACTGGGTTTGTGGGGTAAGCTTTCGCTTCGTCGTCGGAAGCGAAGCCGTATAATTTCAGAATCAACTGCCAATCGCGGTCGCTTCGTTTGCCTTTGCCGAAGCCGCCAGGCCAGCTTTTGAAATCGCAGACCGGGGCGTCACCGTAAATGCAGGAAACGTTGTCCGGGTTACCGGCGGCCCAATTGTAGCAATACAGTCCGCCACGGCTGAGCCCAACCAGCGCGGGCTTTTTGGCAAAGCCGTATTTGGTGGTGAGTTCGTTGTACAGCGCATTCCAATGCGCCACGGCGGACGGAGCGCCGAGCATATCCGGCACGCTCATGTAGACGACATGGAAGCCGCGTCCGAGGAGTGCCAAGTCCGGATTGGGTTTGTGGCCGAAAAATTCACCGTGCCAAGCCCAAGGTCTACCGGGGGCGTTTGTTTTGGGTGTCACCACCAGGACCGGTTTGCCATCGACAGTGAAGTCGTAGCGGTCAAAGCCGAACCAGGAGGATTTAGTGCCAGGGAATGGGGCGGCGGGTTGGGATAGGGCTGGCGCTGGCAGGGCAGCACATGCGAGCAGCAATAAGGAAAGTCGCAGAACGGGGCTCATGGGATGGAGGGTAGTGCAACCGTGCTAAACATCCAATTCTCAAGTTTGCAAAGAGTTGGACTCGTCCAGCGCGAACCTAAGCTTTTATTGAAGGCTTAGGCACCTCCAAAGACCGGCTGCGGCTGCACGTCGGGCACTGCATCGCCCCTGGCCTGAGCAAAAGCTACCCTAGAGCGGAGGATAAGTGTTCCAAGCAACAAATCAGCGAGCGGCAAGACGACATTGAAATTCTTGCCCATGTAGCGGTGATGGAGCAAGTGATGGCCATTTAACCGGAAGAAAATTCCGGAGCGTTCCACGTGACGTTTGCGCGGCAGATGCATGCACCAATGGAGATATTCATATACGGCGTAATAGGCCGTGAAGGCGATGGCGGCACCGCAAAGAATGCCCCATTTGCGCAGCGTGAGCGCGAGAATTAAAAATGGCAATTGGCCGAGGGCGATGAGCACGGGACCATTCCACCACGCCATCGGAATGGTGTGTTTATCCTCCTGATTAATGAGGTGATAGGTGTGATCGGCTTTGAAGATTCGATGATGAACAAGGGCATGGCGC
>JAQGOV010000519.1 GCA_028293425.1 Verrucomicrobiales bacterium | reverse complement strand
TTTGCTCGCAGAGCAAACCGCCAAGCGCTCGGAGCTTCAGGCATCGCTCAGCCGGAAGGAATCGCTCGCAAAAAAGGAACCGACCTACCGTTCGTTGTCGTCCACCCCTCCTCCTCCTGGTGCTGCTCCCATGCTAGCGGAACTTGGTGCAAGTCGAGCGGCTCTCGGTGTGTCGGGTCCCCAACCGCTGGCCCTGGACTACAGCACAGCCACCACATGGACCAACACGGCGTATGCTTCCGCCCAAAACTGGAATTTTCAGGCTGGGCGAGACGAACTTGGTCGAGCGAGAGGTTTTGGCGGAGGGCTTCCGAACAATTTACAAAAGCAATCAAAGGATAAAGCAGATGCAGACCAGGATGGTGATCTGGTTGGCGGCTTTGGAAATGTGGGTGGTGATGGCCGTTACGGTCGCTTGAAGGCAGAGCCCTCACGCATTGCACCGAATCCTAATAAAGGAGCCGAGGGCTCCGGGCTTGCGGCGGCAAACAGACCCTTGGGGGAGGTGACCTCAGGCAGCCGAGAATTGGCGGGTGCCAAAAAAGACGCCCCGCTTGCTTCGCAAACGGGACAAACCACGCCGTCCTTCGGCACTACGCCTAACTCACCAACTTTTGGTTATTCGGCAAATGGCCTGGCCGCTGGCGCGGGAGGGGGCGGGGCGCTTGCGGCGATACCTGCCACCGGGAACAAGGTTCTGGATCATTTCCAAATGGTTCAAAATGGTGAGATTCTCCGAATTGTGGATTCCGATGGATCGGTCTACGAAGGCAAGCTGGTTTTACTGACGGCCTCGACAATACGATTACTGGAACGAACAAACCTGCACTCTTACAACGAGCAAGCCAAGGCTCCAGCGAGCGAAACCGAGGAAGGGTTGAGTCGCCAAGCCACAATATCGGCCGCTAGCGCCAGCGCATCGGCTGGTGAAGCGATTCAGTTTAAAGTGAGCGGTGTCAATCGAACATTGGGCCAATTGGTTGTGGTGACCGGCCAGTTAAATCAACAGCCAGCCGTTTTCCAGGATAAGCGGGAGTTTGAGGTGGTCGCAGGGGGCGCTCAGCGAAAACTTGATAACAGTCGAGCAGCTGCGCCACAACCGGGCCTGCCAAGAGCCACCTTTGGCCTGCAGCCCACAAATAATCTCGGTCGCATTTCCGGCCTGGTCACCATTGGCGGGACCAACCAGATTCGCTTGGAAGCCGTGCCGGTCGGCCGGTAGGCAAACCGCACCGGTTGCAGTGGCGATGGGGATTAGTAATATTTGCCTTCAAAATTCCGGGAAACTTCGCTCAAATCCTCCTACATTGATTTCGGATGAGTAGGAAATTCTGGAACCGTCTGGCCTTTGAACGCGAGCTGTGGCTCAGGGGCATTCTTTGCGTCGCCGGCGTGGACGAAGCTGGCTGCGGCCCACTGGCAGGGCCGGTTGTGGCTGCTGCCGTCCAGTTTCCGTGCATCTGGGCTGATGCCGGCCTGCCTTCTAAATTTCGTGGACTGAACGATTCCAAACAACTCACCGAGGAAGAACGTGAGAAGTTCCATGCGTTGATTACAGGCCGTGAGGATATTCGTTATGGCATCTCGGTGGTGGACGCCGAGGTGATCGATCAGATCAACATCCTGCAAGCGGCTCACCGCGCCATGAACCAGGCGCTCGAGCAATTGGATCCCGCTCCGCAGCACGCCCTGGTGGATGGCCGTCCTGTCAAATCGATGCGGGTTCCACATACACCATTGGTGAAGGGCGATGCCCGCAGTTATTCCATTGCCGCAGCCAGCGTGCTGGCCAAGGTGACGCGTGATCGCATCATGATGGAATATGATCGCCAATATCCCGGGTATGGTTTTGGGGAACACAAAGGCTACGGCACTCCACAGCACCTGGCCGCGATTCACCTGCTCGGACCCTCCCCGATTCATCGCCGGAGTTTTTCACCGCTGCGTCCGGTGGAACTGGAATTGTTCCCGGAGGAACTTGAAGGTGTGGCCCCTCCGAAAGCCGCGCCCTCTCACGGCGGCCCTGGAACCGAGCCACCCGTTTCTGCAGAACCGGACCTCATTTCACCTGCCGCTCTTACTTGAACAAGCATGGGTTTGCTCGGAACCATTCTGAACGAGTTTCGAAAACCGCTGCCCGTGCATTTGCGGCATGGTGTGCTGGGCGAAAAAGCAGCGCGCCGTCATCTTCGGAAAGCTGGGTTGAAGTTTCTGACGGCCAATTTCCGCGCCGGGCGCGGGGAGATCGATCTCGTATTCAGGGACGGGGAATGCCTTGTTTTTGTGGAGGTAAAGACCCGTTCCTCCGAGGACTGGGTGCGTCCCGCCGCAGCCGTGGATGCGGATAAAAAGCGGCTGATTTCCCAATGCGCGCTCGCTTATTTGCGGCTGCTTAAATATCCCGAGATCAACATTCGATTCGATATCGTGGAGGTGCTTCTGGAGGATGGGGCCGTGCGGGAGATCCGGCATTTGCCCAACATGTTCCGGCTTTCCAAGCCGTATCATTACGGTTAATCAGTGTTCGCCGGCCAACACATCTGTTTCCTTCAAAGATAACGCAAAAGGCTCCAGGGTCATGAGCCGATCATGATCCAAGCAGCTTTCGCAGACCTTGAAGAAATCAGTGCGCGTAGTCACTCGCCGGATCTCGTGCAGGAAGGCTCCCTTTGGGTCGACACCCAAGCCGAGGAAATTCATGTACTTCTTCATCTTCTGCACCTGTGATGATTCCGGCACATCGGGTGAGCAAACCGCGTCGTAGAGCGAACGGACATAAGCCAGCACGTCCACTCCCTTCGGTTGGAAGAGTGGTTCGCCGCGTCGATGCTGACGGAATTGGTGGAAGAGCCAGGGGTTACGAATCGCTCCGCGCCCGATCATCAGTCCACGCGCATGGGTCGTTTCCAAAACCTCCGCGGCTTTTTGCGCCGAGTGGATATTTCCGTTCGCCAGAACGGGGCAGGGCACTGCATCGACCGCGCGCGCAATGAAATCGTAATGCACTTCGCTGCGATACATTTCGGAGACGGTGCGTCCATGCACCGTCAGCAGGTCGATTGAGTGCTTGGCAAAAATGGGCAGCAGTTCATCAAAGACAGCAGGCGAATCAAAGCCGATCCGTGTTTTAACCGTAAACTTTATTGAGATCGCATCGCGCAACGCGCCGAGGATCGCATCCACTCGCTTGGGCTCCCGAAGCAAACCTCCTCCGGCACACTTCCGGTAAACCACTGGCGCGGGGCAGCCGAGGTTTAAATCGACAGCCACGATCGGGTGTTGTTGCAATTCCTTGGCCGTTCGGACGAGTGCAGGGATGTCGTTTCCAATCATCTGGGCAATGGCGGGACGACCGGTCGGATTCTCCGTGATCGAGCGGAGAATGTATTTTTCAAGATTCGAAGTAGCGTGGACCCGGAAATATTCTGTGTAATAAATGTCGGGCCCGCCGTAGGCAGCCATGAGCTTCCAAAAAGGGAGATCCGTTACATCCTGCATGGGCGCCAAGGCCAAAATTGGCTCGGTTCCCTGCAGCATCTGTTCAAAGGCGTTGAGGTGACTCATACCGTTTGCCTGAACTGGGGATGCTCGCACAACTTATCCCATGTTTCCGGTGTTAGTGGTGCTTGACGGTAAACGGGTTCCCACAAAGGTTCCGCGCTTGTGGATCGCTTTACCCTGCTTAGCCAGGACCGGTCCAATGGTTCGTCCAAGAGGTTCAGTGTATTGGCGGCAATAGTTGTTTCTTCTTTTTCTCCCGTTGCATGGCCTGCACCCACGAAAAACCCCGCCAACAGCAGCGAAACCCGCAACATTGTGCTCCGCGAATAAGTAGGCATGGCACAAGGGCGTGCCGGGTCGAGCAACCGGAAGAGAGAGGCGAACAACGGCTGTGTCCACATGGCTGGGTTTTTGGCCGGAGAAAAGGCGTCAAAGAGAATCGCGTGCGGTTTTGGAAACAGGGCAGAAGGTGAGTTGCCCGCGTCTGGCTGAACCAATGATGGGAAGTCAGCCAGGTGAAAATCCCATTCCACCGAGCGTGCCCCATCTGCGAAAGTTGTTTGCTTGTTTTCCACTAATTTTTCCAATGCCTGCTCGTAACCGTCAAAGTAACCCAGGGCTTCCGTGTGTTGCAGCGCAAAACGCAATGGTTCGGCGGAGTGATCAAAACTCACCATCCGGATCTTGACCGGCAGTTCCCTGGTAGCCCTCAGCACAGTCAATGCGTTCGCCGCAGCTCCCAATCCCACATCCCAAATGACAAATTCCCCCTCATGCTCGCGGACCCGCTCCACGAGCTTAAGCTGGCGCACATACAATGCCTCGGCTTCGGCGACCGGTCCAATGACCGGGTGAAACGTCTCACGATGGCTCAACGAATGCACACTCCGTGTGCCATTCGCCAGCGTAACGATCTGATAAGCCGAAGCCGTCTGCATAATAAAATTCTCGCTGCTGGTTGAGCCTCCACGCAAGCTTTTGCATCGTTTCGTTGAGGGGTCTGCGAACACGCAAGATTCCCCAATCTGCCCTTGATTCCAGTGAATTTCCTGCGTTTACTGATTAACACCTTGTGAGCGCAGATATTAACAGGCAGGAAATTATGGCAATGAAACGCCTTTTAAAGGACGGTTCGACCGGTTTGTTTTGCGACAATAAGGGCGGCTGGACCGCCGACGAACAGGCGGCCTACAGTTACAAGGACTCCAGCGAAGCAATCAGGGCTTTTCAGCAATTACTTAAGCCAAATATTTTCCTGGTACTTAAGTTCGAGGATTCGCGGTTTGACATCATCACGCCCCTGGGCAACCCGGAGCCTCCTCCTTCCGTGAAACATATTAAGCCGCAATCCATTATCATTGGGACGGTTCTGCCCGTTGCATTTGAGGCTTTTAAAGCGGTTTCGGGACGTCTTTAACCCGGGGCATTTTTCGGCTATGATGGTAACTTCGAAACTTTGATCACGCTGGATCTTTGGTTATCTTCCCTCGTTCGATATGGGCTCGACTCCGCCAACAGGTGGTGACCAGAGAGGGGTATTTCGCGAATTCCCGCCTCTCTACGCTTCATTGGAAAGGTCCATCTTGCCGGACAGGAAGTTACAACCCTTTTTGAAACTTACCCGCTCCCGGCCTGCATTTTTCATGAGGGAACGCTCGCTTTTCTGGCGGTGAATCCCGCCGCTCTGCGACATTACGGCTACACTGAGGAGGAATTTCTTCAGATAACCATGAAGGATATTCGGTCGCCTGCTGAGGTGGCGGATTTAGTCCGAAACCTGGGACTCCCATCCCCGGGTTTTACGCGTGCTGGAGTGTGGCGGCATTCTAAAAAGGATGGTCAATGGGTGGACGATGATGTTGCCTGGGTATCCCTGGTAGTGGATGGAGAGCCTTGCCGGCTTGTGGTTGTGATGGATGTTACTGAGCGGCGTTGGGCTGAAGAACTCCTCAAGGACATCAATGCCGAAACCGAGCGCCGACTGGAAGCGCGCACCATGGAATTACAGGCTGCTGCCACCGAGACGGAGGCGTTCGTTCGCGCGGTGGTCCAGGACCCGCAATCTCCGCTTCGCCGCATCCAACAACACTCCGACGATTTGGCGCGCGAACTGCAGGATTCCGGCCCAAAATCCAAAGAACTGAATCAAAAAATCGCGGAAACCGTTGGAAAAATCGATCAGTTCGCGAGCAACTTCCTGCATTTGTCGAACCTGACATATCGGTCCTTAAACTTGCAACCAGTGAACCTGAGCCGGATGGTCGCGAGCGTTTTGCAGCGACTCCGCGAACAGGATCCTGAGCGTCAGGTCCAGATTGAGATCGCTTCCAATATTCAGGTCTTCGCGGATTCTGAGTTAACAGAGATTTTGCTGACAAACCTTCTGCATACGCCTGGAAATTTACGCGGCCCAACCCGAACGGTCGCATTGAATTCGATGCGCAGCCGGAGCAGGGCGAAATGGTTTGTTTCATTCGGGATAACGGGGTTGGTTTTGAAGATGGAGTCCCTGAGCGGCTGTTTGAGCCCTTTTCTCGTTTTCATCCCGAATTTGAGGGCTTGGGCCTTGGCCTTAGCATAGCAAAGCGGATTATCTCCAAACACGCAGGTCGGGCCTGGGCTGAAAGCCAACCGGGGCAGGGCGTCGTATTTTGTTTCAGCCTTCCGCTTCTCCCGACGCGATAAGGCAACTCGCTGCGAAGCCAAAGGCTTGGTGGTCAGGTTCCGAAGAAAGCCGCTTGTTCTCCCAGGAACTCTGTCAGGACGGGTGAAGAATTGGATGGACTCCAGACGATGAAATGCCCGAAGGGTGGCAGTTTGTCCCGCAATGGAATAAATACCAGCCCAGCCGTGGGGAGTTTAGTGATAGCTTCCGGGAAAAGGGACACCCCGATGCCCGCAGCGATCAAGCTCAGGAGGGTCTGAGCACGAGCTGCCGTTTGCACGACGCGCGGATTGAATTTCCCAATATGGCACAATTCCAAAATGGCATCATAAAAGGCCGGTGAAACCGTCCGTTGCACCAGAACAAAACTTTCGTTTTTAATCTCTTCGAGCCAGACCTGCTTTTTAGTGGCCAAGGGGTGGCCCGTGTGAACGCACGCAAACCAGGCGTCCTTTCGCAATGCTCTGCTGTTCAGCCCCGAAAAGAGAGCTTCGGGGGCGAGGCCGGGAAATGCCACATCTATCCTGCCGCTGCGCAGGGCTTCAATCTGTTCCGCTGGCACCATTTCGACCATGCTGACCTGCACCTGGGGGAAGTGTTCACGATAACGGAGGAGCAGCGGAGGGACGAAATCATAAAAAAGCGCGCTCAGAAAGCCGATGCGCAGTTCCCCGGTCTGGCCGGCCTGGGCTCGCTGGGCTGCTACCTGGGCGTGGCCCAATTGCTGGAAGACATTCTGGATGTGGCCCCTATACACCTTTCCGGCCTCGGTTAAGGTTACGCTATGGCGGTTTCGGTGGAATAGTTTGACACCAAGTTCACCCTCTAGTTGCTGGATGTGCTTACTGAGGGGAGGCTGAGAAAGATTGAGCCGTTTGGCAGCGCGCGAGAAATGCAATTCCTCGGCCACAGCGAGGAAACATTCCAAATGCCGCATTTGCATGGCCTGATTCTTTCAGGGAATAACCACCTTTGCAAAGATGTATTTGCGCTATGAACGGTTTTCCCCCAAATTCTCGGTTGGATTGGTGGACGGGACAATCCCCGGGAGCGGTCTGCCAATTTTCCGAGTCACGACGACGGGCCAAAAACGAGACAATTGAAAATTCTTTTTGCTTCGGCAGAAAGAGGGAATTTGTATTTGGTGGGTGCTGTTATAGTAATTGAGAGATATGCAAAGCTTTGCTGAAGCCGAAATTAATCGAAAATTAACCCCAGACGAAAAGAAGAGCTTTTTGCTGGAGATGTTTCGCATTCGGCGATTCGAGCAAACCGCCTTGAAGTACTACCAAATGGGCGGCCGGATGGGTGGTTTTCTTCACCTCTACATTGGCCAGGAATCTGTGGCGGTGGGAACGATTTCACTTTGCGGCGAACACGACCATGTGATCACTGCCTACCGCAACCATGGACATGCGCTTGCCGTGGGCATGAGCATGGACGAATGCATGGCTGAGCTCTTCGGTAAAGTCACAGGCTGCTCCAAAGGCAAAGGCGGCTCGATGCATTTCTTCGCTCCGGATAAGAATTATTGGGGCGGGCACGGCATCGTAGCCGGCCAAACCCCGCTTGGCCTAGGTCTGGCCTACGCTGTTAAATACAAAGGCCTCAAAGGTTCATGCCTCTGCTATCTGGGCGATGGCGCGGTAAACCAGGGTTCCTACCATGAGTCTTTGAACATCGCGTCGCTCTGGAATATCCCGGTGATTTACATTATCGAAAATAATCAGTATTCGATGGGGACAAGCCTAGAACGTTCTTCTGCTTTCAAAGGCTGCCTGGCTGCTCGTGCCGAGGGCTACAACATGGCGTGGGACGAGATTAATGGGGAAGACATCTACGAGGTCCGAGCGAAGACCTGGACTGCGATTGAGCGCGCTCATAATGAGTCTCGTCCGACTATCCTCGAAATTAAGACCTATCGCTATTACGGCCATTCAGTTGCGGACGCGAACGCCAAAAAATACCGTGACCCAGCCGAAATTGAAAAATATCAGAAATTCCATGACCCATTGCGCCTTTGGCAATCTACCCTGATCAAGGAAGGCGTTTTGACGGAAGAAGAAGCCAAAAAGCTGGACGAACAAGCCCAGGCTGAAGCCCAGGCTGCCGCCAAATTTGCCGAGGAAAGCCCCAACCCGCCCGAGTCGGACATTTTCACGGATGTGTATTACGAAGTCGACCAGCAGACCCCTGCCGGCCGGACGGGCAAGCATTTCTTCAACGATTAGATTCCTCCTCCTCTATGGCCAAAATTACTTATCGCAAAGCGTTGAATGATGCCCTCGCCGAGGAAATCATGCGTGACGAAAACGTCGTTATTATCGGTGAAGAAGTGGCCCAGTATAATGGGGCTTACAAAGTGACAGACGGTCTCTGGTCGAGATTTGGGGACAAACGGCTCGTGGACGCGCCGATTAGCGAAGCAGGTTTTATCGGCATGGGCGTCGGCGCTTCCATGCTGGGACTTCGCCCTGTAATGGAACTGATGTTCTGGAGTTTCGCTTATGTGGCTTACGATCAAATCGTGAACAACGCCGGCTGCGTTCGCTATATGTCGGGCGGGAAAATCAATTGTCCGATCGTTATCCGCGGTCCTGCCAACGGCGGCACCAACGTGGGCGCGACCCATTCGCATACCCCGGAAAACCTTTTGGCCAACAACCCCGGTGTGAAAGTCGTGTCTCCCGCGACCGCTTACGATGCCAAGGGTCTCCTGAAAACAGCTATCCGCGACAACGACCCGGTGTTTGTCATGGAAAACACCTTGCTCTATGGGGAAACCTGGGAAGTGCCGGAAGAGGAATATCTCATTCCGCTGGGGGTTGCCGACATCAAGCGCGAAGGGACGGATGTTTCTCTGATTGCACACGGCCGCGCCGTTCTGACTGCGTTGAAAGCCGCGGAAATTCTGGCAGCCGAGCACAATATCAACGCGGAAGTGTTGGACCTGCGCTCCATCCGGCCACTCGACGAGGAAGCCATTCTGAGGACTGTGCGCAAAACGCATCGTGCCGTGCTGGTGGACGAAAATCGACCTTTCTGCGGTGTGAGTGCCCAGATTGCTGCTACGATCCAGGAAAAGGCCTTTGATGACCTGGACGCTCCGGTCCAGCGCGTGTGCAGCCTGGATGCGCCAGCGATTTACAGCCCTGCTTTGGAAAAACTCCAGCTTCCGACGCCGGAGCGTGTCATCCAAAAAGTTCTCAGTATTTGCTGAGCATTGGGACATGAAATAACCTGGGGACCATCAGTTTTTATTGATTAATTTACTCTCTATGCCCTCCTACATCGAAATGCCGAAGCTCAGCGACACCATGACCGAGGGCACCCTGGTCAAGTGGCGCAAGCATCCAGGGGATAAAATCGAAATCGGCGACATCCTGGCTGACATCGAAACCGACAAAGCTGTGATGGAGATGGAAGCTTTCGATGAAGGCATTCTGGTTGAAGTCGTTGTCCAGGAAGGGGGCAAAGCTCAAATAGGCCAGCGGCTCGCCGTTCTTGGGAAGCCTGGCGACAAGGTGACCCCGAATACCGCATCTACTCCGGGGACCGCTGCTCCTGCCGGGAGTTCCACCGAAAGTCCGCTAACAGCCGCTGAGAAGGCCAAGAAAGACACTCCGCCTGCAAAGGCCAGTTCCGTGGCCGCTGCTCAAGCAGCGCCCCAACCAGCGCCACAGGCGACTGTGCCGGGCGCGCGGGTAAAAGCTTCGCCGCTTGCGAAAAAAATTGCTGATTCCAAAGGGGTTGACATTGCGTCCGTACGCGGCTCCGGCCCCGGTGGCCGCATCATCGCCCGTGATGTTGAAACGGCCACTCCCAGCAACGCTGCGGCGAGTGGGACTGCGGCAGGCAAGCCGGTGATTCCTTCGATGGTTCCCGCGACTGCGCAGGGCGATAAACGCATCCCGCTCACCGGAATGAGGAAAGTGATCGCGGAGCGCCTGCTCACGAGCAAAACCCAGATTCCGCATTTCTATTTAAATATTGAGGTGGATGCGGGTGAGATGATGAAACTTCGCGCTCAGCTCAATGCTTTAGGTGAAAAGGCCGGTCAGCCGAAACTTACGGTAAACGATTTTGTGCTCAAAGCGGCCGTGATGGCTGCCGTGAAGGTTCCGCGCGTCAATGCCTCGTTCGCGGGGGATGCGATCGTGGAATACGGCAATATCAACATGGCGGTGGCAGTTGCCATCGAAGAAGGCCTTGTAACCCCTGTGATTCGCGAAGCCCAACGGAAATCCATTCGTGAGATCAGCGACACGATGCGTGACCTCGCTGGTCGTGCGCGCAATAAGAAGCTGAAACCTGAAGAATACCAGGGCGGCACAATCACGCTTTCCAACCTTGGAAACTCCGGCATTGAAAGCTTCTCAGCGATTATCAACCCGCCTCAGGCGATGATTCTCTCCATTGGGGCGGTGGTGAAAAAACCGGTTGTGAATGACCAGAACGAAATCGTCGTGGGCCAGCGGATGGCTGTTGGGCTGAGCGGCGATCATCGGGTGGTGGACGGAGCGGTCGGGGCCCAGTATCTGGCTGAACTGCGCCAATTGATTGAGAACCCTTTGGCCCTTATTCTATAAGCGATTATTTCTATGTCCTACGATCTCATTGTCATCGGCGGCGGCCCGGCGGGTTACGTTGGGGCCATTCGCGCGGCTCAGCTTGGCAAAAAAGTAGCCTGCGTGGAAAGGGAACGTGCCGGGGGAACTTGCACCAACTGGGGATGTATTCCCACGAAGTCACTTCTCCGGAATGCCGAACTGTTCCACCTGATGAAACATCGCGCGGGCGAGTTCGGTTTGTCCTTTGATAATCTGAGTTTTGATTGGAGCAAGATCATTAAACGCTCTCGCGATGTTGCGGATAAAAACGCGGTGGGAGTGGAGTTCCTCTTCAAGAAGAACAAAATTGATTACATCAAGGGCGAAGCCTCGGTTGAGAAAGCTGGTGTCGTCAATGTCAAAGGCGGCGATGGCAAAAATCAGCGTCTGGAAGGCAAAAACATTCTGATTTGCACCGGGGTCGTTTCCAGAGCGATGCCGAATTTCCCGTTCAACGGCAAAACCGTGATTGGCAGCCGCGAAGCTCTCGTGCTGGAGAAGCAACCGAAAAGCGTCGTCATTATTGGCGCGGGGGCAATCGGGGTGGAGTTCGCCTACTTCTTCAACGCCTTCGGCACCAAGGTGACCATGGTTGAAATGCTGCCGAACATTCTCCCGGTGGAAGACACTGAAGTTTCCCAGACGCTGGAGAAAGCGTTCGCGAAGCAAGGCATGACCGTCCTCACGGGCACCAAGACCACTAAAACGGAAGCGGGCCCGAATGGGGTTAAAATTACTGTGGAAGGGAAAAAGACCGAGACCCTGGAAGCAGATTTGTGCCTGGTCGCCATCGGAGTGCAGGCGCTATTGCCCGGCGGCACCGCGCCGAAGCTGACGGACCGCGGCTACATCCAGGTGGATGAGCGGTATCAGACGAGTATTCCTGGTGTTTACGCGGCGGGTGACATCATCGGGCCGCCCTGGCTCGCACACGTGGCGAGCTTCGAAGCTATCCAGGCAGTGGAAGGCATGTTCACGGATCACAAGCCAAAGAAGGTCACTCTCTTCCCTGGCTGCACGTATTGTAATCCCCAGGTCGCCAGCATTGGCATCACCGAACGAGCGGCCAAGGAAAAGGGGATGAAATACAAGGTCGGCAAGTTCCCGTTCATGGCCAGCGGCAAGGCTCGAGCGATCGGCGAAAGCGAAGGGTTCGTGAAACTCCTCTTCAATGAGCCGCACGGCGAGATCATTGGCGCCCATATCATCGGGCCCGAAGCGACTGAAATGATTGCTGAACTTGGCCTGGGTATGACGCTGGAAGCGACCTGGGAAGAGATTGAGGCCACCATCCATGCCCACCCTACGCTCGGCGAGGCCGTCCACGAAGCTGCGGGGCTTGCCTACGGCCACGCGATCAATATCTAGTTCTCCAAGAATTTATAAAACGAAGCGCAGGTGGCATCGCCTGCGCTTTTTTTGCAGATCGAGAGCTGGCTCCTTGTTTCCAGCCTCAAATCATCTTGCCTTCCCGGACTCCTCTGTAAAACCTCTTCAACCATGACCATGATCAAGGCGCTACGAAAGTTCCCCTTGTGGCTAAGCCTCGCTTTGCTCCCGGTTCTGGGTTGCCGCACTCTCCCGCACTGCTCGAGTTCAGTCGCGGAAAAGAAACCCGTCGTTGATCCCATCCTGCTCAGTCGCCATGTTCTTGAGGTAAACTCTCAAGGCTTTCTTTTCAATCTGCGTTCCACAAACCGCACGCGGCAGGTAATCAAGACACGCGAGGACCTGAGGGATTATCTTAAGACCAATGTGTTCGCCGGTTTCCAGGAGAGCGGAAAGAAGAAGTTGATGCTTTTCGTTCACGGAGGGCTCAATGACCGCAAGGAGGGCATGGAACATTTCTGGCGGGATTACGGAGAAGTCTTGCGCGGAGAGTATTATCCGGTGTTTGTGGTGTGGCCATCGGGCTGGAAGGCGACTTACGTGGAACACCTCCTGTGGGTTCGGCAAGGCGTCCGTGCCGACACCTTCAACCAAAAGCTTTTCAGCCTTTCCACCAGCCCTTTTGTCCTCCTGGCGGACCTTGGGCGCGCCTTGACCCGGCTTCCGATGGTCATCGCAAACAACTCCCGATCCGATGCGGAGACCACGACCCCGATTCGGATCCGGGAGGGCGGCGCGGCCGTCCAGCAATACCAGGAACTGGCCCGTGAGGATTATGCTGCTTCCATCGGAGATGATTATTCGCGCACTTCGGATCGTTTCCTGCGGGATTCCAGCTATTGGGCGACGCTGCCCTTGAAATACTTCATGGCTTCCTTGATTGATGGTTTGGGCAAAGGCGCATGGGACAACATGCTCCGCCGCACGCAGGAGGTTTATCCGGCTCGCATGGACATCCGGGCTTTGGCGGGAACGAAACAGATGGGAGAGACGAACAGCCTTTCCGAGCCGTCTGAACCCAAAGCTGCTCAGACCAAGCGCTCGCTCACTAAGAATCAGCAAAAGCGCGCGGAGCGATATGCTGCCGCGGGACTGCCCGTGTTCATTGAAATGCTTACTGATGTTCAAAAACGCACGCCAGGCCTGGAGGTCGCAGTCATAGGGCACAGTATGGGTTCCATCATTCTTAACCGAGTGGTTCGGGATGCGAAGATGGATTTTGCGCATATCATTTACATGGGAGCCGCTTGTTCGATCGAGGACTTTACTTATTCGGTTCTGCCCTACATGAAAGAGCATCCCCGGACCCAATTTTATAGCCTGATGCTTCATCCAGTAGCTGAAACGGGTGAATGGTTTCCTGAATTCGCTGATTTGCCTCCGCGTGGCAGCCTTCTGATCTGGATTGATAACTTCCTGAGTAATCCCGTTACCGAACAGGAGAGAACCATGGGCACATGGCGCAATCTCTTCCGCAACGGCTCCACGGGCGAACCGATGATCCACCGCTTCTTCACCCAGGACGGCAGCAACTTGAAGCAGCGCCTCCATTTCCAAGCTTTCTCGGTCGGCTTCGGGGGCAAGGACCATCTGCGTCCTACCCGGTTTCAGTGGAACGAGCACCCTGTGCCCAAGGATATTGCTGGGCGCTGTGACAATCCGCTCTCCCATGGCGAGTTTACCGAGGTGCCCTATTGGGATCCCAATTTTTGGTGGCAACCGGTCAACATTTCTGGCGGGAAGCCACATCAATCCGCGACCCAATAAGGTTGCGCTGGGATGCTTCTCCGGCGGCGCGCTTTAGATTTCGATCCGTCCAACTTCATGGGTGGAAGCGGCTTATGTCAGGACCTCACCAAACTGGAATGAATTTCCAAATTCAGGCTCCGGTCTGTTATTATGGTGACACTGAAATCCAAAACCACCACCAGCGTCATATTGGCTGTGCTCGCCTTTGTTTTCACGGCCCAGGCGGAGTCGATCTCGTTTCGGAACGATGTTCAAGCTGTGCTGTCCAAGGCGGGGTGTAACGCAGGCACGTGCCACGGCAATAAATATGGCAAAGGGGCATTTAAGCTGTCGCTTCGCGGACAGGACCCCGATTTGGATACCCTGGCGGTGAGGCAGGACAGCTTCGCCCGTCGCATCAATACATTTGAGCCAGAACAGAGTTTGCTTCTGCTCAAAGCCACTACGCAGGTCCCCCATGAGGGAGGCCAACGATTTGCCAGAAATTCTCCCGAATACAAAATCCTCCGCGAGTGGATTGCGGCAGGGGCACACGATGATCCTGCTGCGACCCCGAAGCTGGTGAAAATCAAAGTTGCCCCAACGGAGAAGGTAATCCTCGGACCAGCCAACCAGGTTCAAATTACTGCCACCGCCACTTTTTCCGATGGCTCGAGCCGCGATATCACCAGCCTGGCGGTTTATGAGCCGGCAAACACCTTGGTAAAGGTTTCGCACGATGGACTTGTTCAAAAGGACCAGGACGGTGAAACCACTGTGCTCGTCCGGTATCTGCATATCCAGGAGCCTGTGCGCTTAGCCTTCGTTCCGGCTCGGCCTGAGTTCAAATGGTCCGCGGTTCCGGAAAACAACTACATTGACCGTCATATCTTTTCCAAGCTTCGCACCCTGCGGATGAATCCATCGAGCCTTTGCACTGATAATATTTATCTGCGTCGTGCCTATCTGGATCTTCTTGGAGTCCTTCCGACGGAGGGAGAGGCCCAGGCATTTCTGCAGGACAAACATCGGGACAAACGGTCTCGGTTGGTTTCTCAACTGTTGGAGCGCCCTGAGTATGCCGACTTTTGGTCACTGAAATGGGCTGACCTGCTGCGCAACGAAGAAAAGGCTCTCGATCGAAAGGGGATCCAGGTTTTCCAGCATTGGATTCGCCAATCCATCGCCGAAAACAAGCCGCTTGACCAATTCGTTCACCAGATCGTGGCCGCACGCGGCAGCACTTACCTCAACCCTGCCGCCAATTTCTATCGGGCTGTCCGCGATCCCTCCCAGCGTGCCGAATCCATCGCCCAGGTTTTTCTTGGGGTGCGCCTGCAGTGCGCCCAGTGCCATAACCATCCTTTTGATCGCTGGTCGCAAGACGATTACTACAACTGGGGCACGGTCTTTTCCCGGGTGAGCTACAAAGTGCTGGAAAATAAGCGGCGTGACGACCTGGACAAACACGAGTTCAACGGCGAGCAGGTGGTGTATGCCGCGCGTACCGGCGAGATGAACAACGCCCGCACCGGCAAACCGGCTACCCCGCGGCTGCTGGGTTCGTCGGCGCCTGTCTCCGATCAGGATCGACTGGATGATCTGGCCGAGTGGCTGACCAGCCCGCAGAACCCCCTCTTTGCTCGCGCCCAGGTGAACCGTATCTGGTACAATGTGATGGGTCGTGGGCTTGTGGATCCAATTGATGACTTTCGTCCCACCAACCCAGCATCTCATCCGGCGCTTTTGGATGCCCTCACCAAGGACTTTATCGCGCACAAGTTTGATGTGCGTTACCTGATCACGTTGATCATGAACTCGCGCGCTTATCAGCTGTCGTCGGAACCAATGACCACGAACTCCGACGATGAGATCAACTACTCCCACACGCTCCCACGCCGTCTCTCGGCCGAGCAACTGTTTGATTCCCAGCATCAGATCCTTGGCGTTCCCGCTCGATTCTCGGGCTATCCCGAAGGCTTGAGGGCTGCCCAATTACCTGGCGGAACACCGGTCCGCCGGGCGGAACTGAAAGCATCGAGCCCTGAGATGTTCCTAAACGTCTTCGGCAAACCGGCCCGCTTGCTGACCTGCGAATGCGAAAGGGCCGGTGGCACCACCATGAGCCAGGCTTTTCAACTGATCAGCGGTCCCGCCGTCCAGGACCTGCTGACGACGCCTGACAATCAGCTCGGCCGATTATTGGAAGGAAAGAAATCTCATCTGGAAATAATAAACGATCTCTACTGGCGTGCATTGACTCGGCCGCCGAGCCAAAAAGAAATCGACGCTGCCTTGGCCCATCTTGAGAAATCCAAGGACGCTCGGTCTGGCTTGGAAGACGTGACCTGGAGTTTGCTTAACGCAAAAGAATTTATTTTGAGGCAATGATGAAACCCAGCGCCTCCTATGAAGGAGAATGAATTATGAGCTGCTGCCCTGATTTCCACGCCACGCAATTCACTCGCCGCCACATGTTGAAGGTCGGGGGGATGGGGTTGTTGGGTCTAGCGTTGCCCAAGCTCCTGCAGGCTGAGACCAAGAACAAAGGACTGAAGGCCCGCGCCAAGTCGGTCATTTTTCTGTTCCAGTATGGCGGGCCTTCGCATGTCGACATGTTCGATATGAAACCCGGTGCGCCCGAATCGATTCGCGGCCCATACAAGCCAATCTCCTCGAAGGCGGATGGCATCCAGGTTTCCGAGAAGCTGCCACGGGTGGCC
>JAQGOV010000478.1 GCA_028293425.1 Verrucomicrobiales bacterium | reverse complement strand
AGGGCATGCAGGCCTTTCAGGCCATGGTTGCGCTGGGTTCCGGCGGCATTTATGGCGTGGGTCTTGGCGATGGCCGCCAAAAACTCGGTTTTGTGCCCGAGCATCAAACCGATTTTATTTATTCTGTCATCGGTGAAGAGTTAGGAATGATCGCGACCATGGGCGTGGTTCTGGCCTTTTTGGCCATTGTTGTCTCCGGTGTTTACATCGCTTGGAACGCCCGCGACACATTCGGCATGCTGATTGCCGTGGGCATCACATTTCTAATTGGGCTCCAGGCAATCATCAATATTGGTGTCGTAACCGGTTCGCTCCCCAACAAAGGATTGTCGCTGCCATTTATCAGTTATGGCGGATCCAATCTGGTCGTGATGCTGGGATGTGTGGGTTTGCTGATGAATATTGCCAGACACGGCGGCAAATCAGCGAAGTCCCGCAGCCCCTTCGATGCCGAAAATGCCAGCTCGGCCCAGTTCGCGTGAGACAAAACAATTTATCCAAGCCTCTCGTTGCCATCGCTTGCGGTGGAACCGGCGGGCACCTTTTCCCCGGCCTGGCCGTGGGCGAGGAACTCTTGAACCTCGGTTGCCGCGTCCAATTATTGATCTCTCCCAAAGAGGTCGACCAGCAAGCCGTCAAATATGCTTTGGGCATGGAGACTGTTGTTCTGCCCGCCATCGGACTGACTCGCGGCAACGTCCTGCGCTTTGCCAAAGGATTCCTGAATTCCTACAGCGCGGCCAAGGCCGCGTTTCGCAAAGATCCCCCCAAAGCGGTCCTTGCGATGGGCGGATTCACGAGTGCTCCGCCGGTCCTGGCGGGTAAAAAATTTAGCGCGGTCACTTTTCTGCACGAGTCCAACACCATTCCTGGCAAAGCGAACCGTTGGCTAGCCCATTTCGTAAACCAGGCATTTGTCGGCTTTCCCATGGCTGCTAATCGCCTGTTCCTGCAAAACATTGTTACAACCGGAACCCCGGTGCGTCCTCAATTCCAGCCAGTGGACGTTGGGGCAGGCCGAATGGCTTTGGGACTCAAGATGGATCAGCCCGTGTTGTTGGTGATGGGTGGCAGCCAGGGTGCCACTGGCATCAATCAACTGGTGCTCCAGGCGGTGCCCGCGTTGCTCAAGGAGCAGCCTGGCTTGCAGTTTCTTCATCTGACGGGCCCTGCGGATTGTGACCGGGTGAAAGAGGGCTATGCGGCCTTGAACGTCAAGGCGATGGTCCTCCCTTTTCTTTCTGAAATGGAACTGGCTTTGGGTGCCGCTACCTTGGCGATCAGCAGGGCAGGGGCTTCGTCCCTTGCTGAGATGGCTGCCATGCGCCTGCCCGCCATTCTGCTGCCGTACCCCGCCGCGGCTGATAATCACCAATTCTTTAATGCTCGCGCATTCGCCGATTCGGGCGCGGCTTTGCTGGTTGAACAGAAAACAACCACGGGCGAGGCGCTGGCCAAAATGATTCTCTCGGTCCTGACCAACCCGGCAAGACTCTCGGAAATGAAGCAGGCCCTGGAGAATTGGCATGCCCCCGATGCTGCCCAGGTTATCGCCGAGAAGATCCTTTATATGATGCGCTTGATGGGAAGGTACCAGTCTTTGCCCGACGCCAATAATGGCCGGACTGGGACGCACTTGCGCAATCCTCAATCAGCACTGGTGTGAAGCAACTCTTTCCAGAAGAAGTCGACGAGCTGTTATCCTCGGCATCCCCGGGCGCATCGGTTTACCTGATAGGCGCGGGTGGATGCGGCATGAGCGCCCTTGCTCACCTGCTCATCGATTTAGGGTTTAAAGTGAGCGGTTCCGACATAGCTCCCTCCGAGGAAGTGTCACGATTGCAGGCTCGAGGTGCTCGCATTTACGCGAAGCACGAGGCCGTTCAGATCAGCGAATCGGCACCTGTGCTGGTGGTTTATTCGTCTGCCATTCGACGGGATAATCTGGAACTGGAAGCCGCTGAGCAGCAGAAGCTGCCAATCGTGCGTCGGGCGATTTTGCTTTCGGCCCTGCTTCGCCGGCAGCAGGGTGTTTGTGTCGCGGGCATGCACGGCAAAACAACCACCACCGCTCTGTTGGCTTATGCCCTGGAGCAACTGGGTCAAAAACCCAGTTTTGCGGTGGGCGCATCGGTTCCTCAACTTCAGCCTCATGCCCGCTTTTCCGCCGGTGCGGATCGGTTTTTTGTGGTCGAGGCGGACGAGAGCGATGGCACCTTGCGCAGTTTTCATCCGCAACACGCCATTATCCTCAACGTTGATGAGGAGCACCTCGATTACTATGCAAACCTGGAGGCCGTTTGCCGTGAGTTCAAGGAATTCGGAGCTCAAACAGCCAACGGAATCATATTTTGCGCGGATGATTCCAGGCTGCTTCAGTTGTTTGGTGGCCGCAAGGATGCTGTTTCTTACGGATTTGATCCCGCAGCCACTTATCGCCTGGAAAAGCAGGCTTCCATTTTGGGCAGCCGGTTCACGGTTTGGAAGAACGGCACCAGTTTGGGAGAGTTTTCGCTCCGCCTGATTGGGGAGAAAAATATTTCAAACGCCGGGGCGGTTGTCACCTTTCTTGATCAACAGGGCTTTTCCGCGCCCGAGATTGCCGCGGCAATCTCCGAATTCCGCGGCGCGGCTCGCCGGCAGCAGGAGTTATTTCGTGATGATAAGTTCCGCGTGATTGATGATTACGGGCATCACCCCAGCGAAATTGAGGCGACTCTTTCCGCGTTGCGGGCGTTGCGTCCCGGGCGGCTGCTGGTGGCTTTTCAACCGCACCGATTTTCTCGGACCCAGCATTTGTTGCGCTCCTTTGCCACGTGCTTCAAGGAAGCGGACCTTTTGTGGGTTACTGAAGTGTATGCAGCGAGCGAGCCGCAAATCGCCGGGGTGGACGGTTCACGGCTGGCAGAGGCGATTCGTGCGCAAGGACAGATGGTGGATTTTGTGCCCGACCTGGCCGATTTGCGCCGGACGGTTCGAGCAGCCATGCAGCCAGGAGATCTGGTCTTGTTTTTGGGGGCAGGAGATATCACAAAATATGCGCATGCAGTGGCCGCTGAACTGAGCGGAACTCCTATGGTAACTAAAGAACAATTGCTTGCTGATTTTGCCGGAAGATTGAGCCCGGCTGCCACTCTTAAAATGGACGAGCCTCTCGCCAAGCGCACCACGTTGCGTGTGGGTGGCAGGACAGATTTTTATGTGGAGCCTGCTTCCGAGGCCGATCTGGCCGCGGTGCTCCGCTTTTGCTCAGAGCAACAGCTTCCGTTTACGATGATTGGCCGTGGCTCGAATCTCCTCATTAAAGACAGTGGAATTCGGGGAGTGGTCATCTGCCTGGGCCATTCTGCCTTCAGCCAGTTGAAAGTGTCGGAGGACAAGATGGAGTGCGGGGCCGGTGTAAAATTGAAAACCATCTCGGTGGAAGCGCGCCGCAATGGGCTGGCAGGGTTGGAGTTCTTGGAAGGGATCCCCGGCAGCCTGGGTGGTTCTTTGCGCATGAACGCAGGGGCCATGGGCTCATGGCTGTTCGAAGTGGTAGACACCGTCCGCTTCATGGACTACTCCGGAAATGTTCACGAGCGGCGCGCCAGCGAAGTGAACGTGGAATACCGGGGTTGCCCCTTGTTCAAAAACCATATTGCGCTGGGCGCTGTGCTCAAAGGAATTAAAGCTGATAGCGCTACCATCGCTGCTCGGATGAACGGCTACAGCAACAAACGGTGGGAAAGCCAGCCTGCTGCGCCTAGCGCCGGTTGCATTTTCAAGAACCCAAAAACAATTCCTGCCGGCAAGTTGATTGATGAACTCGGACTGAAAGGCACCCGGGTTGGAGGCGCGGCAGTCTCGGATGTCCATGGGAATTTTATCGTCAATGAAGGCAATGCCACGGCACAGGATGTGTTGAATTTAATTGAAATTATCAAGCAGCGGGCCAAATCCGCGCGGGGCATCGAGTTGGAGACGGAAGTCCAGATTATCGGTGATTGAGGAGTGGTTTTGTGATCGAGCGACGCCGGGCAGCCGGTCTGCTTTTCCAATTCCTTTCAAAGATTTCACAAGCAATGCCAGACAAGTTGAATATCACAGTCATGCTCGGTGGACCTTCCGCTGAAAGGGAAGTGTCGCTTCGCACTGGCGCGGCCGTTGCGAACGCGTTGCGTTCCTTGGGTCATGAGGTAACCGAGGTGGATCCGAAGCCTGGGCAATGGCGATTGCCTGAAAAAACGGACGTGGTTTTCCTGGCGTTGCACGGCACTTACGGCGAGGACGGAGCAATCCAGAAGGAATTGGATGCATTGGGCGTTCCTTATACCGGTTGTGATGCCGAAGCCAGCCGCATTGCTTTCGATAAGGTGCTGACCAAGCAACGCTGCGTGGAAGCAGGTGTTCCCACAGCTCGTTTCACGGTTTACGAAAATGCCACCGCTCCCTGGCCCCGCGGCTGGCAGCCACCGGTCGTGCTCAAGCCCGTTTGCCAGGGCTCAAGCGTGGGACTTCAATTTGTGGAGCGTGTTTCCGATTTCGCCGATAGCCTGGCCGAAGCGCTGCGCTATGACGCCAGGGTTCTGGTTGAGGAGAAAATTACCGGTCGCGAAACAACCGTTGGAATCCTGGATGGCAAAGCGCTTCCGGTCGTCGAAGTGCGCCCCAAGCAGGGTGCCTACGATTACCGAAATAAATATACCGCGGGCGCCACGGAATATTTTTGCCCCGCTCCTTTCGACGAAGCAACTATCGCCCGCATCCAGCAAGCGGCCCTGGACGCTTTCCGGGCAATTGGCGGGCGCGATTACGCGCGGGTGGATGTGATGGTTCGCCCGGAAGGCGAACCGATGGTTTTGGAAGTGAACACACTCCCAGGGATGACCGAAACCAGTTTATTGCCCAAGGCTGCCGCCGCGGCTGGCTTGAGTTACCCCGAACTTTGCCAGCGCATGGTGGATTTGGCTTTGCGCCGGAAACCAACCGGTTCAAGCCTGCGCTCTGCTGCCACAATTCTTTCCGCCAGCCTAATGCCATTTCTTCTCTCCTGAACCATGTGGTCAAAAAAGAAACTCAAAAATAAAAGTCGCCGTCAAGACCGTCGGCATATCCTCGACGTCAAACTGCGCTCTTCCGAGCGGCGCCAGACTCGGTCTCGGCGGCTGGCCCTCACGCTCACGCTGTCGTTCACTGTTTTCACCGGACTGTTCCTGCTTTGGCGGGGCGGGGAATGGCTCCTGCGCCATTTTCTTTTTGAGAATGCCGCTTTCGCCGTGCATCAAATCGATGTGCAAACAGATGGCGTCATTTCACCCGACCAATTGCGGCGCTGGGCTGGCATTAAATACGACGACAACCTCCTCGGCCTGGACCTTTCGCGGGTGAAGCGCGATCTGGAGCTGGTTCCTTATGTCAAATCGGCCATGGTGGAACGGGTGCTCCCTCACACCTTGCGTATTCAAGTAACCGAGCGTGAACCGGTCGCCCAATTTGTTTACACCCAGCCAAAGCCCAACGGCCAATATGAAAAGGGAACCCTGCTGCTGGATGGCGAAGGTCAAATCATGTGGCCCCTGGATCCTCAGCAACGCTCCACACCAGCTCAGACCAACGACCATCTCCCCCTCTTTACTGGAATTCAGCCGGGCGAGGTCCACACGGGCCGGCCCATAGAATCACCGCAAGTGACCGCCGCCCTCCAATTCCTGACCGCCCTGGAAAAATCACCGATGGCCGGGGTAGTGGAAATCAAGGACGTGGACTTGAGCGTGCCGAATCTTCTGCAGGTAACAACTTCCCAGGGCGCGGAAGTATTTATCGGTTTCGCCGAGATGCCGACCCAGTTGCGGCGTTGGAAGGCCGTGCAGGACCATGGCGTGAAAATCGGCAAAGTCGTTTCCTGGATTGACCTTTCGGTGGCCAACAATGTTCCTGCACGCTGGCTCGAAGCCGGCCTGGCGCCGCCTCCTCCTATCAAAACAACCAAACCTTCACGTAACAGGAAGAAAAATGTTTGATCCATCTTCCATCATTGTTGGTCTCGAAGTCGGAACCTCCAAAGTCTGCGCTGTCGTCGGTGAAATTAACCAGACCGGCGCTTTAAACATCATCGGCCTCGGGCAGTGCCGTTCACGCGGCATTCGCAAGGGCGAGATTGCGGACGCTTCGGCCACTGCCGAGGACATCCGTAACGCCATTGTCGAAGCCGAGCAAATGGCTGATGTGGAAATCCGCAGTGTTTACCTAGGGGTGACCGGTGGGCATATCCGCGGCTTCACCAACCGGGGTGTGCACCCGGTTGTGTCTGCCGATCGCGAAATCGCTCGCGAGGACGTCGAGGATGTGATCAAGAACGCCAAAGCGATCAATCTCCCGGCCGAGAATTATGTGCTCCATGCCATCCGCCAGCACTTCCTAGTCGACGGCCAGGACGGTATCATCGATCCCGTCGGAATGCTGGGCGCTCGCGTCGAAGTCGACATGCACGTGGTCCATGGCCATTTCAACCGTTTGCAGAACGCCATTCGTTCAGTTAAAGGTCTGCAATTGGAAGTTGAAGCCATTGTCTTTAACGGGCTTGCTTCCTCCCTCTCGCTGCTTACCAGTGAGCAAAAGGAAATGGGCGCCCTTGTCATCGACATTGGCGGGGGTACGACCGAGTTCGTGGTTTACAGCAACGGCATCATTAAACACACCGGCGTGCTAGCGGTTGGAGGCGACCATGTCTCCAATGATCTTGCTTACGGGTTGAAAGTGCCCCTAGGGAAAGCCGAAGAGCTGAAGGTGCAACATGGCGCCGCTTCGGTGGAGGAAGCTGACAAGGGCCAGACGATTACGACCAACAACGAATTGGGTCTGCCCATTAAAACCATCAACCTTGAACACCTCCGTCGCATCATGTCGCTGCGGCTCGAAGAGATCTTCGAATTAATCGAGCAGGAACTCGCCAAGGCCGGTCTGCTCGATTATCTGCGTGCTGGCGTATTCATCGCGGGCGGCGGGGCGCGCATCCCGGGCATCCTCAAGCTGGCCGAAAAAGCCTTTCAAATGCCCGCATCGCTGGGCCGAACCGCCACCATTAGCGGCTTAAAATCAGCCTTGGACCAGCCCGAATTTGCAACCGCCATCGGCTTGGTTAAATTTGGATCCTTTCAGCAAAAGAAAAAAGCAGGGGGCTCATTTACGCAAACATTGAAGCAAACCTTTACTACTTTCTTGCGTCGTAGTTAAACAGGAGAAACCATGGAAAATCAGGACAACCCAAACATGGACGTTCGGCCTCTGGGCAAAAAATTCACGATCAAGGTCATTGGTGTCGGCGGTGCCGGCTGCAATGCGGTCGCGCACCTGAACCGGGAACAGGTCCCGGGCATTGAGTTCATTGCCTTGAATACCGACGCTGCCAGCCTCGCGGAGTCACCCGTCTCAGAAAAATTTGTCCTCGGAACTAAATCCGCTCGCGGGCTCGGTGCCGGCGGTGACCCGGAACGAGGCCGAGGAGCTGCGGAAGAGGATGCCGACAAAATACGTGCGCTCGTGAAAGGAGCGGATATCGCTTTTGTGATCGCTGGGCTGGGCGGCGGCACCGGCACGGGGGCTGGACCTGTCGTGGCTCGTTTGGCCAAGGAATCCGGTGCTCTGGTCCTTGGCATGGTGATGC
Source organism: Verrucomicrobiales bacterium (assembly GCA_028293425.1). Taxonomy (GTDB): domain Bacteria; phylum Verrucomicrobiota; class Verrucomicrobiia; order Limisphaerales; family JAQGOV01; genus JAQGOV01. Next base: position 2,144 of record JAQGOV010000478.1, on the reverse strand, counting down.
TCCCTTTCGATTGCGAGGGTGCCCGCCGTCAGCGTCAGGCTCTTTTGGGGCTGCACGGTCTGAAATCCGCGGCGGATGGAGTGATTTGCCTGCCCAACCAAAAAGTTTTCAAGCTGATTGACGAGAAAACGAGCCTCTTGGAGGCTTTCAAGATTACCAATGAGTTCGTCGCCCAGGGAGTACGGGGCATCTGGCGGCTGCTTTCGCGTCCCGGATTGATCAATGTGGATTTTGCCGACCTTTGTACCGTCACCCGCGGAAAACACGCCGAGAGTTCTCTCGCGTTTGCGGAGGCAAGGGGAGAGAACCGGTCTCGGGAAGTGGTGGAAAAGCTCATGGCTCATCCTCTCCTGGAAGGATGCCAGGCTCTAACGGACGCAGCCGGCGTTCTTGTGTGCATCGCCGCCGGGCCAGACCTCGCTATGACGGAGGTGACCAAGCTCATGGAGCAGATCAACCGTCACTGCGAGCATGCGCACATCATCATGGGCGCTGCCATTGATGAAAGTCTCTGTGACCGCTTGTCGGTTATGGTGGTTGCTTCCCGCCGCAGCACGAGGGAGGAAGAAGCTCCGAACGACCCAGGGAATCGTTTTGCTGGAGGCGCGCCGGGCCCTCTGCAAGGCATGAATTTGGGCGAATCTGCGATGGATTCAACCATTGCTCCCCGGCCAGCTTCCCGCTTCGTGCCCCCGGCGCCGAACATGACTCCTGAACGAACGGAGCAGCTCTACCAGCAGCAGGGCGGGAATGGAGCCCGGCACAGAAGGAATTCATCACGGCTTTTACAGGGTCAGCTTCCGCTGGAAATTGTTTCCAAAGGAAGATTCGAAAAAAGCGAGCCCACGATCCACCATGGCCAGGATCTGGACGTGCCAACCTATATCAGGCGTGGCGTCGCTCTCAATTGATAACTCTTTAGGGTGCAGCCTGGCTGCACTCCAGCTTTCTTAGAAATAAGAGAACGATTTCAAGGGGGAGGAACCTTCGAGAAATCGAAACCCGCAGGGCGGCAGAGCAGGCAATGCATGTTTGTGACGTATTGTTGCAACGCCTTCCTTGCCCAAGGATACTGCCTTTCCAGTTTTCTAGACTGATTCGGTATCCGCCCTGCGGGTCAGCCCCCCTCCTCATCCTGCTTCGCTGAGCCCCCAAATCTTTTTTAGGCCGGAGGTTCGCGGCTTATCCGAAAAGCCCCACGGTGGAATCCTCACAGCCCTCGACAGCGCACGCGCAAGGCCCTATGCTGCGCCTATGCAATCGCATGAGTTGCTTCGGGAACTTTTTCAAAAACACAGCCCGAAACAGGTGGCGGCCCAAATGGGCCTTTCGGTGTCCATGATTTACAAATGGGCCGAGCCTATGGACAAGGATGCGGGCAGCGGCACTGCCAACCCGCTGGACCGCATTGAAGCTTTGCTCCGCTCCACCGGTGACCGGCGTTTGGTCCAGTGGATCTGTGAGCGGGCTGGCGGGTTCTTTATTCTTAATCCTGAAAAGAACAAGCCTCATCCCTCGTACCTTGTCCCAGCCACCAATGAAATTGTGCAGGAGTTCGCCGATTTGCTGGCCGTTATCGCCACGGCTGCGGCCGATAATTCCATTTCAGCGAAAGAGGCACGACAAATCCGGGCGCGTTGGGAAGAGCTGAAATGCGTCACCGAGGAATTTGTGAGCTGTTGCGAGGGTGGGAATTTTTTGGAACTCAAGGAAAAGGCCAGGCTAGAGAAGGCACGGCAAGCAGGCAAATAGCTCAGGTGTCATGGTCAAAGGCAGGCGTGTCTCATTTCAGGACAGTCAGGATCTCCGGTGCGGCATTTTTAAAGGTCTTTTGGCTCTTTTTTCGTCAATTAAAGGTTGGCATTCTCACTGCTATTAGTCCGACAGACAGCGGTTAGCAAAAGGCAATGCAGTGAGCCGAAAAACGAATTAAATAAACCCGCCTTTTGTGTGGTTCACGCCGTAGAAAAAAATAGTCCTATGAAAATGACCCTTAAATCGAAGGCAGGTTTCACCCTGGTAGAAATCATGATCGTGGTTGCAATCATCGGCCTCCTGGCTGCGATTGCTATCCCTAACTTTGTGAAGGCCCGCACCGCTTCCCAAAAGAACGCCTGTATCGCCAACCTCAAGCAGGTGGACGG
>JAQGOV010000465.1 GCA_028293425.1 Verrucomicrobiales bacterium | reverse complement strand
TTCTTCCGGGGGTCGGGAATTCTAATTGTCGTTTGCCAAGCGTGAAAACAGCAACAACAATTCCGATGCTTCTGTGGTCGTTTGCAGAACCGAACTACAGGAAAACCATTCCGGTAACCCTCTTGCTGCTAAACAATGAGCATCTGAACAAGAACCTACTTAGGACTGCATCGACGTCGATTGCAGTCATTTCGGAAGCAGCTCGTCCCAGTCGACGCCGAGTGCGCGCTTCAGGCGAGTGACGGTTGTGACCAGGAGGTTCAGTGAACCCGCCTCAATCTTTTGCACAGTACGAGGATTTAACCCGACTTTCTCAGCCAGCGCTTCTTGCGTCATGGCAGCTTCCTGCCGCGCACGGCGCACATTCGCTCCCAAGATCTTTAAAAGTTTCCGTCCTGAATTATCTAACGGCACGCCTTATTACGGCGTCTTTATGACTTGACGACCACGGCCTGATAGGGCGTGATTTGTCAAAATATTCACGGGCAAACCTTATGGATTCTTTATACAGCCAACACGGCGATTTCGGCGATCAATCAGGGTGGGATACTCAGGAGCTAATCGAACAGCTTGAACAAACCATTATTCACGGGCACCGGGAACATGGCACCACGGTTGGGACACCTGGAAGTGACGCACTCGATTGGGTACACCAAACCACGCCCTTCACCTGCGATGTTGTTTCGCAGGAAATGATTCTTCACGAGTTCGGCGTCCACGTAAGCGAAGCCCAATTAGTATATGACGCAGCCTCACATGGATGGCTGACCGACGTAGGCACTTCACCTCAGGACATGGCCCAATTGTTAGAGTTGCATGGTGTTCAAGCCCACAGTGAGTTTAATGGCAGTATCGAGGCGCTCACCTCGGAGTTGGCTCACGGCCATAAAGTTATCGTCGCAGTGGATGCAGACGAACTTTGGAATCAAGGGGGGCCGTTATTTGATTTATTCCACTCCCCCCAGGCAAATCACGCGCTGGTTATCACGGGACTGGATATGTCCGATCCGAACCACCCCAAAGCGGTTGTGAACGATCCTGGCGATCCAGAGGGAGCGGGTAAATGCTATCCCCTGGACCACTTCCTGGAAGCGTGGAGCGCGTCCGGGAATACGTATGTCGCGACCAACGCAGCTCCGTCACACTTATCGGATCACACAGTTTTTGGCGCCAATTTCAATTCTGATCTCGGCATGTACATGGATCAGAATTTCTGGATGTCATTCCTAAAGGGTCTCGCGATCGCAACGACTAATTATTTCGTTACGCATCATTATCCAACAGACGCACCGGCCGATGAGATAAATCCGTGGGACAACATGACCGAAGCAACCCGAAACGATTTGTTCTTGAGCATTTGATTTAATTGTATGGCAATATCCGTAAATCCACAGAGAGAGGCTCAGAAAGACCAAAAGCGTCGCACGGATTACGCTGCGATAATTCAAGCGGCGTGGAGTCAATTCCGGAGTCTTGCCGAGTCACAGAAGCGCACCGAACTCATTGCGGATCTTGTGCCGGTAATGGAGCGCTTCACTCTGGGAATATTCCGGCTAGTGGTAATGGGGGAGATCAAGAAAGGCAAAAGCAGTTTCATAAACGCTTTATTGGGTGAACCCAATTTATTACCGACTGCCAGTGACGTGGCGACCTCGACCGTTTTCAAGATCATGTATGGGCCGCAAAAGCGGTTCAAAGTGTTTTTTCTACCAGACACCGACACTGGAAGAAGGCAGGAAACCCTGGAAATTAAATCCTCCGCAATCAAGGATTATGGCACGGAGAGCGGTAATCCAGAAAACCGAAAGCGTGTGGACTGCATAGGGATTGAACTGCCACATCCTTTATTGAAACAAGGGCTCGTGATTGTCGACACCCCCGGTGTGGGCGGCCTGTTTAAAGCGCACCGCGATATTACCTGGCGCTACGCTCCCAATGCCGATGCCATTTGTTTCGTGCTCGATTCGGTTGAATCGGTAATCAGCAGCGACGAAATAAAGTTCCTGGAAGAAATGAGTCAAAAAGTCACGAAGAAGATCTTCTTCGTGCAAACGAAAATCGATGCTGCCGATCCGGAACAATGGCAAGGGTGGACCAATCGTAATAAGCAACATTTGACAGAGCATTTGGGCATCTCTCCCGAGCGTCTATTTTATTTCGCCGTAAGTTCCAAGCGCAAAGCTATTGCTGACAAACAACCAAAAAATAATACCGATAAAAGTATTTCCCGCGAAAAGTTGCTGCAGCATTTGGAAAGAAGCGGATTTCCTCCGGTTCTCCAGTTTCTCGGTCGGGGCCTCATGCGCCAAAAGGAGAAGCTTCTAGCCAAACAGACCGCCAGACAGATCCAGGCGGCATGTGATGAGTTGGATCGGCAAACACGAGAAGAGCTTCGTATTGCTCAAGCTCAGTCGAAAGAAGAACTCGACCAAATCGCGACAGAACTGGCAGAAGCGGAGCGCCAGCTCACGACTTGGGAACGAGAAACCTATCCCACAGAGATGCGGCATTTTGAGGACGCTTTTTCCCGCCTCCGATTGCTGACGACCGGTCGGTTGCGCAGCGAACTGGATACGGTGGCTTCGGTCAGCCAGTTTATCGATCAATTGCAGTTCTCCAAGCCTGACCCCCAAGTTCTGAATCAACAGGCGGGAGAACTTCAACAAAATCTGCTCGCAAGAGCTTCCGAAGCGGCGATGGCAGTTGAACAAGAGTTCAATCAAGAGGCAATCCTGCAGGTGGAAGGGACCGCCGTCCGTTTGGCTCAAGGATTCCGGCCGAGCGGCGCAAATTTACAGTTGCATTCGGGTGGTCTCGCTCCAATCCCGGTGCCGGAAACGCTCCATATGGCTTTCGGCACTTTTGAAAAAGTACGATACGGAATGATGGGAATGGGAATTGGGCTTGGTCTCGTAACCGTGCTGACTGCTGTCTTTCCTCCGGCCGCGGTCCTCGGTTTATTTCTCTCGGCGGCAGCAGGCGCTTTCGGTGGAAAGAAAGGCTTAGAACAGCTCGAAGAGCAGAAAAGAGCGGAAGCAATCCAAAAACTGCAAAACAAACTCAACGAAACGATGATGCGCGCGGCTAATCAGGCGCAGCATCGGTTTGCCGAACTCTCCCAGCAAATGGAGCAATTCGCCCGAAACACGTTTACTGAAGCAGCCAAGCGCGCCCGCACCGACTTGCAAGGCCGAATTCATCAGGTGCAATCCGCCCGAAATCGTAATACTCACGAGGCGCAGAGTCAGGTCAAAGAACTTCAAAAGCATCTTCAGCATTTAAACACTTTAAAGGAAGTCTTGCGTCCGTTGGTTACCTCAAAACGACCAGGAGCCGAGAGAAGCCGTCCATGATTCTCGGTTACAAAGAGTTCACCCGGCTGGTGGAAGAGTTTTCAACTGAATTGCCCGAGCTTCTTGCAAGTCACCATAAAACTCGCGATCTTGCGCCGCAGGTTCATGGATTGCTCAAATTCGTGGAAACTCGCTTCACGCTCGCTGTGGTCGGTCAAATGCGCGCGGGAAAGAGTTCGCTCATTAACGCACTCATCGGCGCGGACCTCGCGATGGTCGGGGTAAACGAGACGACCGCGACCATCAATTGGTTTACGTATGGCGCGGGCGAGAAAACCCGACGTTTTCGGGTGCATTGGAGAGGACGCCCGCCGGAAGATAGGGATATTCTCGAAAGAGGCCATTGGAGCGGTGAATCCAAACTGGCCGAGGATACCCGAAAACTGGAATTCTTTGCCGCGACCGACTTCTTAAGAATAGCGGACGTAATCGATACCCCCGGGACTCGCAGTCTGATTACGGCGCATCAAGCCACCGTCGATGCGTTCCTTGACCGGAAAGCCGGAGAGGCTGACGCGGAGACACGTACGCTGGGAGGCGGAGCCGATGCCATTCTTTACGTTCTCCCCTCCGTGGGACGGTCCTCCGATGCGGAACTCCTGGAAGAGATCCAGAGGAACACACGCCTACCCAATTCTCCGCCGCATAACAGCCTGGCGGTCGTTCATAAATGGGAGACACTGGACTGTGATGATCCGCACGCGGAAGCGTGTAGTAAGGCCGAACTCATCTACCGCGCGATGGGAGAGTTTGTCAGTGCAGCGATGCCCGTCAGCGCTCCACTGGGTTGGGCGGCGGAACGCTTCCCGGATTCATTCTGGGATTTTGCACTGGAGATAGCTCGAAATATGGCTCCGTCCGACCTTGAAGAATTGCTTCTGGATTCACGCGATTTCATCGAAAACGACTCCGTATGTTGTCCTCTGGATTGCGGCGCCCGCAAACATTTCCGAGAGGAATTCAAGATTCCGTGGCCGTGTTTGCGGGTGCTTCTCCGCTTCGCACAGAATAAGGCGCCAGGCAATCCAGTCGATCTCCGAAAAGGCATTCTGGAAATCAGCGGTCTCCAACATCTTCGACATAAAATTCAAAATCAGTTTTTCGCCAGGGCCAGTGTTCTTAAGATGTCGAAGCTGCTCGCAACCGCCTGGGGGCCATGCGACCGGGCACAGCATCTCCTGCGCAACTACAAACTTGAACTAAACAACGATCTGCAAAGAGCTGATCTGGCCAAGGCTGCGCTGGAGCAACGAATTGCAGAGGGAGACGTATCACTGATGCCGGCTCAAGAATTCATTCAGTCAGCTGCAGGCAAACTTGAGCAGGACATGTTGCATGTAGGGGATAACCTCCGCCGGGTGGGTGAAATGGTTTTAAAGGTCAAAGACACTCAGGAACAGATGGAACGTGATCTGTCGATGATCGACATCTTGGACCAACGGGCCGAGGGATTAACACCTTCAACCTTGGAAATGCTTCGATGCTTGTTTGGGCGTGCCGACGCTGACGTTGCAACCCGCCTCTCATTTTTAGCAACTTTAGGTAAAGCCACAGCCTCTATTGTGGATTTGGATGACACTATTCGAGAATTGCGACGGGGACGTCCCCACATTCCGGGAAAAGCGAGGGCAGCCATCGACCACGGCATTGACCGGCTTGAACAAATTGCCAATTGGATGGACGAAAAGAACCTCCCACAAATTCCGTTGCAACGGGCATCTCAATTAAACAGGTGAGCGGTCTAATTCTCGCAATCGACTTTGGTTGCGCTCGTACGAAAGCGGCTTATTTCGACGAACGGACAGGCGAAACGCGCCTGGTTGAATTAAGCGCCTGCGGGTCCGGAGATATCCCTTCCCTTTTCTATGTGCCTAAAGAAGAACGAGGGGCAATCCTTGTGGGTGAGGCAGCGCAGGCAATGATAACCCTTGATCCGGAAGGAGTGGTTTCCGGATTAAACATCAAATGGCATTTACACAAGAGCGGTAAAATCCTTCGGGGTGCGGGTCGTCGCGCAATCGACCGTAAATCATTGGTCGCTGAATTGTTCCGCTTCGTTCGAGAACGCAGCCAGGAGAAAATAGGAGCTGGAACCAGAATCACCAGGTGTTGCATCACGGTGCCGGCAGCCTTCGCCCAACCTCAACACGAAGCCGTACGGAAGGCGGCGGAATCTGGCGGATTTCGTGAGATCACATTAACTGAAGAATCCGTGACCGGGAGTCAGATTTGGGCGGCCGAGAGTGAAGCCGAAGAATATATACTTGTTTGCGATATGGGACGCGCTGGAACAGGTTTGTCTCTGGTGCGCCGGATAAACGATCGCTTTCGCACCGATGAGAATTTCCCGCCGTTCTTCTTAGGGTCCGAGGATGAACTGCAGGATGAGAACTACCTAAATCGGGTTACAGAGAAAGTCAGCCATTATTTCAAAGATTGCGAGAATATGGGAGCAACAAAGCCAGCCATTTTCCTGGTTGGCGGGAGTCCCCGCCTCGATGATTTGCGCAGAAACCTGGGAGATTTGAAAATTGGGGAGATCATCTCGCCGGACAATCCAGGATTTGCAGTGGTTCTCGGCGCAGCTACTCCCGCTAATTACCGTGGGTTGCGCAAAAGAATCCAATTGGATTTAGCGGAAATCCAAATCGCTGAGAGAGAATATCTCGATCTGAAACAACTCCTCCAGCGGCTGTCTCCAAAACGCGCCTTAGATTGGAAACAGGCAGCTTCTTTTGGGTGGCCGGAAGCACAATGGATTGTGGGAATGTGTCATTTTGAAAACGTGCCGGGGTGGGAGCACAATAAAGTTACCGCAGCAAGATGCTTCCACGAGGCCGCAAAAACAGGCTTTGGAAAAGCGATTGTAAGCTTGGCCGTCTGCTACTCCGATGGAGATGGTGTCTTGCGTGACCCCGGGAAGGCCTTTACATGCTGGAAAGCAGCAGTCGATTCCGGGGAATACTTTGCTAAATTTGGGTTGGCTCTGTGTTACCTGGATGGAAGCGGCGGCGCGATGGACACATCGAAGGCAACTCAACTTCTTCGGGAAGATCTTCATAATCCATTTTCTATATGGCGCTTGGGATTGTGTTATCGCGAAGGCAAAGGATGTGAACAGGACGCGGCTCAAGCCCAGGCGCTGTTCGAACTCGCATTTACGCGCGCAAGCGGACCGGCTGCTAAAGGCGCGAAATTCGCGCAATATCTCCTTGGGCTCTCGTATTTAAATGCTTGGGGAGTCGATCGAGATTCAGAGCGCGGGGTGGAGTGGCTTTCAAAGTCGGCACATCAGGGATGTGCTGACGCACAAATTGCCTTGGCCAATTGTTATTCGGAAGGGGCTGGTGTGCAGGCCGACCCCAAACGAGCTATTGAGCTTGTGCGGACTGCCGCCGCAACCGGGAGCTTGCGGGGGCAGATAATCCTCGGGAATAGCTTGTTGTCCGGATTTGGCGGACCACCTGATGCTGTTGCGGCAGTTGAGTGGTTTCGCAAAGCCGCAGAGCGCGGCGATCCGGATGGTGAGTACCACTTTGGCCGTTGCCTTCTCCAGGGCACGGGCACGGAACAAAACCAGTCAGAAGGCTTTGCCTGGCTAATGCGCGCGGCGCAACAGAATCACGCCCTTGCAGAAGATCACGTTGGACATTGTCTACTGCACGGCATCGGAACCGAAGCCGAAGCGGAATCTGCGATTCTTTGGCTTAGAAAGTCGGCGGCACAGGAGTGTGCGAACGCGAATTACAACCTTGGTCTTTGTTATCTTCGGGGCAATGGCGTGAGCAAGTCGCGCGAGGAGGCAATAACTCATTTCAAAAACGCCGCTCAGATGGAACATCTTGACAGCATGATCTGGCTCGGAATCACGCTGTGCGAATTTAACACAACTATTTATAGTCGACAGGCCGTTACTTGGTTCCAGCGCGCCGCTGACCAGGAACACCCGGGCGCTCTATTCCATCTTGGTTATTGCAATTTTGAGGGTATAGGAACCGCGAAGGATGAACGCACGGGTTTCCTCCAGCTCCAACGGGCGGCTGAAATGGGATATGACAAAGCTCAGAGCTTCATTGGCGACTGCTATTACGCCGGCATATACGTTTCTGCCAACGGTGCCGCAGCGGCTAACTGGTACCGAAAAGCAGCCGAACAGGGATCGCATCAGGGTGCGATTGGGTTAGGTAAATGCTACCTGGATGGTTATGGCGTTACTCGGGACATTCCGCTGGCGGCCAAGTGGCTCCAGCCTGCCGCGGACGCTGGCTACCCGGAGTCCATGACAAATCTGGGGAAATGCTACGCCTCAGGATTACTGTGAGCAATCCTGAACGGGGCGTGGCACAAACAAATGCTTCGTCCGGAGAAAAATCGAACCCATCGCTTATTGTAAGTGATCATTATTCCAAAGCCGCGCACCTGTTCCGAAAAGCAGCGGAACTCGGAGATGCGGAAGCTCAATTCCAACTGGGCCTGTGTTTTCGAGACGATAAGGGACTTTTAAAAGACGCAGATCAGCGCGTGATTGGTTATTGAAGGCTGCAGAGGCGGGGCACCCCCAAGCCGCTCATGAACTTGTGGCGATCCCAGCGCCGCCCACGGCCATTCCCCCGATCCTCTCCCAAAGTACAGCAGCGCCAGAAGCTGAGCCTTCCACTCCCGGTGAAACCTATGCGGAAGGGAAAAATGTTACACCGCAAGATTCATTTTCCAAGAAGACTACTTCTAAGGGATCTTGGGGGCGTGCCACGATTGGCATCGGTGCATTCGGTCTCAGTATT